>NZ_JAZDRH010000002.1:0-222980 GCF_047470865.1 Pseudomonas sp. F1_0610 | reverse complement strand
TAATTTATCTTCCTGACATATTTCTCTAGCTAGCTCTTTAGTTACAGCTGTTTCAGAATATTTTTTATGCAATATGTCCTATATTTCGGTTTATACTTTGGATTATTTTTTCTGTTTTCTAATTCTGCTTCTTGATTGAAAGAAAAATTAGCAATATAAGATTGGGCAATATAATGACAACGCCTTACAGGTTCTTTTTCGTGACTCATAGAAATACCTCAAGTAGTATAGTGATCTCTTACAACCCTACCCACTAGTCCTGCGCGCGACTTGTCGCAGCATGAGGCGTATGAAAACCGTCGAACTCCAACGCCTATTAGATAACATTGTTCGCCGTGGCACTATATTTCGGTCAACTTTAGTGATCCTGTGTAACCCCTTTGCAGGTGAAAACGGGCGACATTGTCACGCGCTGGATTCCTAATGTTGCCATCTTCCGTTTACTCAGCAGTAAAGACCAACAAATCGTTGCCAGAATCTTACAAGCGCTGCTGAAAACAAAAAGCTAAATACTGAACACAAAAAAGCTCTCAAGTGAACTGAGGGCTTTCTTGTATTTGACAACAAAAAATAGAATGCGTAATCTTTATATGTACAATACATTGTACAATAAACAGTACACTGGGGAAATATATGAATATAGTCACTTTCAGTGAAGCCCGAGCAAGCTTGAAAGCCGCTATGGATCAAGTATGCGAGCAGCATACGCCAACAGTCATCACGCGCCAACGTGGTCAGCATGTGGTCATGCTGTCATTAGATGACTTTAATAGCATGCAAGAAACTTTGCATCTTATGAGCTCACCTCATAATGCCAGTCGCTTATTAGACTCTTTAGCTCAAGCCCGTTCAGGTCAAATTCTCACTCAAGGCTTGATTGATGAATCAGAAAAAAATCATCGGGATTAATACAATTGCCTTCACTTTACTCGGCTGGGAAGACTACCAATATTG
Organism: Pseudomonas sp. F1_0610; assembly: GCF_047470865.1. Lineage (NCBI taxonomy): Bacteria > Pseudomonadati > Pseudomonadota > Gammaproteobacteria > Pseudomonadales > Pseudomonadaceae > Pseudomonas > Pseudomonas sp. F1_0610. The sequence continues at coordinate 222,026 of NZ_JAZDRH010000002.1, read as the reverse complement.
GTTTACAACCGACCGCCAAATGCTGAAGAAAATTAACCAATTAGTTGAAGCCGTAAAGCGTGACCCTTTCACAGGTATAGGCAAACCAGAGCCATTAATAGGCCAACTGCAAGGTTGCTGGTCAAGGCGTATCAACCTAGAGCATCGCCTAGTGTATGAAGTGCAAGCCGATAGTTTGGTTATTTTGCAGTGCCGCTACCACTACACCAAGTAAGCTAAAACCCCATTTAATGGGACTTTTTTAGGCGTGTTAGCTTGTAGCTTTAACAGATACAAGTTTACTGCCTAGCCCGCGCGCGACCTGTCGCAGCATGGGCGCATGAATACAATCGAACACCGACGCCTATTAGATAACATTGTTCGCCGTGGCACCATAGTCGCGGTCAACTTTAGTGATCCTGTGTAACCCCTTTGCAGGTGAAAACGGGCGACATTGTCACGTGCTGAATTCCTATTGTTGCTCTGCGTGTAGGTAACTATACTGAGCATGGTTTTATCGACGCACCTGTCAATAAAACCATGCAAATCTAGTTGTTGCTAGTCATTATGGCAATCAGCAAAAGGGGTTATTAAATTTGGGTTATTTTGAATTTAGGCTTTTTGCAAGTTTTGTCTTAAAAATGGCATATTTCCCTTCCCGTGTATCCATCAGTTCAAGAGCTGACCCGCTAACAAAAACGCCGATTTTCATATATTGACGAACAAAATAGTTAACACCTGCACTGGCATCTAGAATAAGTTCGTTATCACCAAATTCTGACTCAGTTGTTATACGGTGTTGGCCAGGCGAGATAACTTGATAGAAAAAAACTTTATTGGCACTTTTTCCAATAACTTCGCCATCAATAGTTAGTTTTTTTCTTAATGCTTGGCCTGCAAAACTGTCTCTGTAGATATAGACTGCTGCTTTTCCTTCTGGAGGTTTTGGAAAACGTTTTAGCTCATGATCCCGCTGTGCGGTTTCCATAGGTATGCTGGAGCAGCCAATCAGTAAAAAACTAAGCCCTAAAGTGAGCGCTGCCATTAGTTTTTTAAACATACTCTATCTTCCTTAATAGTTAGTGGTGAGCTAGTTTTCAATAATAGTTGAAAACTTTACTAGTTTATACCTATCTAATTTTTATTAGATTTTATGTAATCTAGTAACAATAAAAAACTATTAGCTGTTAGTGAAAATATCAGCATTCAACTTATACTAGCTAACTTGTCATGTCTTTTCTTTGGATTTTCTATGTCTTTAGTGCTGCGTGTCATCTTAATTCTTTGCACTGCTATTTTAGCACATACTCCCGCTTATGCTGAAAAAGTGGGGCTTGTTCTTTCAGGTGGTGCAGCACGAGGGTTAACTCATGTTGGAGTTTTACGTGCATTAGAAGAACAGAATATTAAGGTTGATGTGATTGCAGGCACTAGCATGGGAGCTATTATTGGTGGTTTATATGCTGCAGGTTATAGTGTTGATGAATTAGAGCAATTGGCTCTAACCTTAGATTGGGCATATGCCTTGTCTGATGAGCCAGATCGTAAGGATAGACCGTTTCGGCGTAAGCAAGATGATCGCGATTTTTTAGTCAGACAAAAGCTCAGTTTTAAAGATGACGGTAGTTTAGGTTTGCCAATGGGTATTATTCAGGGGCAAAACTTAGATTTGGTACTTGAAGAGTTGCTGATTAACCGTAGCAATATTGAAGATTTTGATCAGTTGATGATTCCTTTTCGTGCCGTAGGTACTGATTTGGCAACAGGGAAAGAAGTGGTTTTTGCGAAAGGGCATTTACCACAAGCGTTACGCGCTAGCATGTCGCTACCTGGTTTATTAGAGCCAGTTAAAATTGAAGGCAAATTAATTGCTGATGGCGGCATGGCAAATAATCTGCCGATTAGTGTGGCTAAAGCTATGGGTGTAGATCGTGTGATTGCTGTGGATATTGGTACGCCATTGATGGACCAGAGCCAGCTAAAAAATGTTTTGAGCGTACTTAATCAAACAATGGCGTTATTGACGCGTAATAATACAGACGCTCAGATTGAAACGCTTGAGGTCAAAGATTTACTGATCCAGCCAGCACTTGAAGGCTACACTGTGACTGATTTCGGGCAAGCGAAGGCTATGATTGATATTGGCTATCAATCAACTATGGCAATGTCGGCACAGTTAGCGGGTTTTCCTAAAGGCAAGGTTAGTCACCAGCAATTTATTGCAGATAATCAGCCGCCTATTATTCGAGCAATTCGTATTGAAAATACAGCTAAGGTAAGCGATGCCTTGATTCGGCATCATATTCGCCAGCCTATTGGGGAAATGCTAAATTTACAGCGTTTACAGCGCGATTTAAGCACACTTTATGGTTTGGAGTATTTTAATAGCGTGCATTATCGTCTTGAGGATCGTCAAGCTGATGAAGCAACCCTTGTTATCTTGGCGCAAAAGCGTGAGGCAGGTACTGATTATTTGAGATTAGGTTTGAACCTAGCAGATGATTTTAATGGGCAAAGCACCTTTAATCTTGGGGCTAGCTTTAGAATGAATGGTGTGAATAGTTTAGGTGCGGAATGGTTTACACGTTTACAGTTAGGCGATACTCAAGAGTTGTTTAGCGAGTTTTATCAACCTTTGGCAGTAGGTTCGCCTTACTTTATTTCGCCTTGGGTGGATTTTTCGGTTAATCAAATAAGCTTGATGGATGATAGTGATGCTATTGCTGAATACCGTTTGAAACGTTTTCAGTATGGTTTAAGTCTGGGGCGTGAAATTAATAAAAATGGCGAGTTGCGACTTAATCTAGGCTCAGGTTGGGGGAATGCCAATGTGCATATTGGTGATCCTGCTTTAGACAGCTATAGTTTTAAAGAAGGGTTTTACGAGCTGACATATGCCTTTGATACCTTGGATAGCTTGCAGTTTCCAACTAAAGGTGAGGAGCTAAAAATCAGCTTTATGAAACATACAAAAGCCTTAGGTGCCGATGAAAGCTATCGGCAATGGGAAGCTGTTGTTAACAAGGTATTTAGTTTTGAGCGCAATACCCTTATGGTCGGTGGCCGTTACGCACGCACTTTAGATGCTAAAGAAATTATTGATTCAAGCTTTCAGATTGGGGGCGCGTTAAATCTCTCAGGGTTTAAAAAGAACTCAATGGCAGGGCAGAATCTACACTATGTTCGTCTTGTTTATTATCGTCGTATGACGCCTGATCAAGTGTTACCTATTGCAATGCCGTACTACTTGGGAGCGTCATTAGAAACGGGGCGAATTTGGAATATAGATCGTCGCCAATTTGATACAGGAAGCATTAACGCAGCCAGTATTTTTGTTGGAGTAGAAACCCCTTTAGGGCCTTTAACATTTAATTATGGTCTAAATACGTTTCATCAAAATGCAGTGTATTTAAACTTGGGTCATTCTTTTTAAGACGAAGGTACAGTGTGAAGTCGATATTTTAGTAGGTTTAATCTGATAGAAATGCACTGTTTATTTCAATATTAATGTGGTGGTGTTACTTTATAAAGTAACCTACTATTGAAACTAATAGTGCCATAACCCTGTCGATAAGTCTATCTTATAAATCCCCCTTTTAATGTGGATCTACAAATAGGAATGAGCTTATAAAAAGATGCACAGCGGGCGGCAGGCAAACCATCAGGGAAGTTGGCTTTATAATCAAGTTGTTGATTTCAGTCTTGCTATTGTGAAGTAGATAGTTTCTATCTAGTACTCTTTTTATTGTTTGGCTAAAAGTTCTATTATTTACCCCAATAGGGGTTGGCAGTACAGTTAATAAAACGCTCAGTCACTGGATAGCGATTGAGTATGATGTATTTTTTATGCAGTAGAAGAAATATAAAGAATAACTCTGAATGCGACTGGTAATATGACTATTTGATTAGTGAGCTAAGTGACTAATAAGTAAGGCTGTTAGGTATAGGCCTAACGCAAATTCTGTATGGGCAAGTAAACTCATTAATCGTGATAGGTTTGGATTGGCTGTTTTATTTGCAGCAAAACCTAAACCAAAACCTGGCTGCATAATGAAAAACGGTGCAATTAAACTAATTATGCCAACAACAAGAGCCGGTTCTAATGTGGGTTGGTAAAGCCATTGAGTGCCTGTAAAAAGAAGCAAAAGAAGGGCAAATACAATGCCAATAAGATAGTGTGCCAGCCAGCCTGTTAAATGCTCCAGTGGCATAGCTGGAGATTGCCAGATTACACTGTTTTTTCTTGTTTTGTTGGCATGCATAAGGTGTATTAACCAGCGACCAACAAATCTCATGTTGAGTGTACTAAGGCCAAGTGCTTTATGCATAAGAGCGGCCAAGTCCATAAATAAGGTTGCACCTACGCCTAGTGCGAGAGCACATAAAATTAGATTTAGCATGACAAATCAAGATCTAGAATAATTCTCTAGAATATTATTCTATTCCTCTTTTCTTGTCTAGAGAGTTGGCTTGTTTAAAGTTAAGGCATTAATAGCTGCTTGGGCAAAATATTCACGGTAGGTAGTTGGGGGCTGCTTAGTCCTACCTTCTAGCCAAGCTCTTGCGTAATGGTGAGCTGTACCAATAATAAGAGCGGGCAGTAACTCAGGTGGGTGCTCGCTAAGCATTGAGGCATCGGGGCAAGCAGTGAGGTGCAGCAGTAAGCTTTCTACACGTTGTTTGATGAGTATATTAAGCTCATTACTAAACTCTCCACAGCTGGTGCTGGCGCTGGCATTAAATTGAAAAATGGCAAAGTCAGGATACTCACTAGCCCAGTCAATATAACTATAGATAATGTATTCAACTGTTTGAGATACGGTGGCGTTTGTGAGTGTATAAGCCTCTAACGCTTGTTGCTGATCATGTAGTAGCAGCTGGTAAAGATAAGCAATCAATCCTTGTTTGCTTTTAAAGTGATGATAAATAGTGCCTATGCTATTGCCGCTTGCTTGCTTTATTTGTTCAATAGTGGTTTGCGAAATGCCTTGTGTATTAAACAAATCAAGGGCATGTAATAAAATATCTTTCTTAGTTTTATCGCGTACTTGCGGTAGCTGTCTGGTAAGTAGTTGTTTTGCGCTAGTAGAGTTTTTCATAAGCTGTTGAATAGCCAAAATGGTAAATTATTGCGTATGGCTAACCATGCGCGGCTAACAGTAAAGATAGAGCATAGCTTAATGTTGCTAGGTGTAAGAGTTGCCAATTGTTTGGCTTCTGCTTCTGCGTTTGTCGCTAAGTAACGCTTAACATAGCATTGAACACTTCCATATTTAAGGCTGTTACGCCCTTGGTTGTTAGAGTTTAAGAGCGCTGCCTAAATACCTAGCTTAGTATTAAAAGCCTAACGCTGGCGAATATGAGCAGCTGTTATAAACGCTTAAAAATATGCAAGTTCAATATAGAACAGCCAGTTTTATTCTGTTGCTGTTAACTCAAGCCATGTTGCTAATACTTCGCGTGCTTGCTCAATGCCTGTTCGCTTTGTGGCAGAGAATAGTTGGATACTGACATTATCTCCCCAGCGACTGTTAATTTCTTTTTGTACTTTTAAGAGTTCATTTTTTGCAGCGCCAAATGTGAGTTTGTCCGCTTTGGTAAGCAGTATGTGCAAGGGCATATCGCTACTTTGTGCCCAGTCAAGCATCATGCAGTCAAAAGGGGTTAATGGATGGCGAATATCCATAAGTAATACAAGTCCAGCCAAGCTTTCACGGCTACTTAAGTAAGCTTCCAAGTGTTTTTGCCAGTGCTGTTTTAATGGAATAGGCACTTTGGCATAGCCATAACCAGGTAGGTCAACAAGGCGGCGCTGCTGGTCAAGTGTAAAGAAATTGAGTAGCTGTGTGCGCCCCGGTGTTTTTGAGGTTCTTGCTAAGTTAGCGTGAGTGAGCGTATTTAAGGCACTAGATTTCCCCGCATTAGAGCGCCCAGCAAAGGCAATTTCTAAACCTTCGTCAGGAGGACACTGTTCAACACGCGCAGCGCTAATTAGGAAGCTAGCTTGTTGACACAAGCCAATAATGGGGTTTTTAACTGACATAAATAATCCAAATAATGAATTAAGAGGGTATGCAACATTTCCGTTTTTCGTGTAGCAGTATATAATGCTTGGGATTCTATGCACGCATTGTCTTAAATTTAACCTTTTTTGTGGTTGTTTAGGTAATTCTTAATGCTGCAGAACTGCATGGCCGAGATGTTACTAGAGGTTAATCGCTAAGTAACTCCGGGATAACTTACACTTTTTAGCCGTATTTGGATTAGCTGATGAACAAACTTCTCGTGAGTCTGCTGTTGACTGTGGGCTTGACTGGCCTAGCGCATGCTGCAGGCGATGCTAAAGCAGGCGAAGCAAAAGTCGCAATTTGCTCGGCATGTCATAACCCAGACGGCAACAGCGCGTTGCCAACCTTTCCTAAACTAGCTGGGCAAGGGGAACAGTACCTGCTTAAGCAAATGCAGGATATTCAATCTGGTAAGCGTCCTGTGCTAGAGATGACAGGTATGCTGGACATGGTAACTGCAGGCAGTTCAACGCCAGAAGCTAAGTTACAAGATTTAAAAGATATTGCAGCTTATTTTGCTAGTCAAAAAACTAGCCAAGGTACAGCAGATGAAGCCTTGGTTGAGCGTGGTGAAGCATTATTTCGTGGTGGTAAGCTAACTGAAGGCATGCCAGCCTGTATAGGTTGTCACGCACCTGATGGTACAGGTCTTGATCTTGCAAAATACCCTCGCCTAGCAGGCCAGCATTCAACCTATATTGCTAAACAGCTTACAGACTTCCGTGAAGGCGATCGCACAAATGATGGCGATGCTATGACGATGCGTGCTGTAGCTGCTAAATTAAGCAATAAGGATATTCAAGCGCTATCTAGCTATATTCAAGGTTTAAAGCCTGTAACTAAGGCAGACTTAGTTAAGTAATACGCTTAGCCAATTCATAGAAAGCGCTTACCTAGTTCTAGGTTAAGCGCTTTTTTACTTTCAGGGCTGTGAAACAGTCTCTTTTATTTTGTGTGGCTCGTTATGAATATTATCGATCGTCGCCAAGCATTAACTATTACGCCTATTTTGCGTTTAGCGTTCCGTCCTTTTTTCTTAGCAGGTGCCATACTGGCTTTATTGGCTGTGCCTATATGGATCTTGGCGCATACGGGGAAAATTACCTATTTACCCGCAGGTAGCTGGCTCGCTTGGCATCGACATGAGCTGGTGTTTGGTTTTGCTGGCGCTATAGTGACAGGTTTTTTGCTCACCGCTGGGCAAACATGGACAGGACAACCTGGTCTTTCTGGTAAGCCACTACTGGCGCTGTTTGTTTTGTGGTTGGCAGCACGAGTGCTCTGGTTTATACCCAGTGCACTGCCTGTTTTATTGGTGGTGGATGCGCTTTTTTATCCCACTGTTGCTTGGTGTATGTGGCTAATGGTTGGAAAGGTAAAGCAGTACCGTAATTACCCAATAGTAGGTGTTTTATTACTCCTTGGAGTAGCTAACATTGTAAGTCTTTATGATTTATACCAAGGTGGTGAGTTAATACAGCGAAATGCAGCCTTATCTGCCTTGTTTTTAGTGGCTGCATTAATGACGGTTATTGGTGGGCGTGTTATTCCCTTCTTCACGCGCCGAGGTTTGTTGCGTGAAGAGGGCGTTGAACCTTGGGTTTGGCTAGATAATGCTTTGCTAGTAGGAATGGTATTACTCGCCTTGGCAACACTTACAGGCTTTAACCTACAGCAAAATATACTGATGGGAATATTACTCTGCGCTTTGGCTATTGGTCATGGAATACGCGCTTTTCGTTGGTATGACAAAGGTATTTGGCGAGTTAATCTACTCTGGTCTTTGCATTTGTCTTATTGGTGGTTGGTAATAGCCTGTAGTGCTTTAGCGGCTTGGCACTTTTCCTTATTAAATAATTTTAGTTCTGCCATTCACAGCTTTACCATTGGAGCAATGAGCGGCATGATTCTGGCCATGTTAGCCCGTGTGACATTAGGTCACACAGGACGTAAACTAGAACCACCTAAATTTATGGTAATCGCATTCATCTCCTTGAATATTGCGGCTTTTTGCCGAATTTTTGTGGTTGAGCTAAATGCTATTGCAGGATGGCATAGTGCCACTACATTTTGGGTGCTGAGCTTTGCATTATTTGTTATTGGTTATACCCCAATGCTATGTAAGGCACGTGTTGATGGGAACCCAGGCTAAGCCTCTATTACGCTAGTTTTAAGATAAATTAAGGCGCATTTTGACTCTATTGAAATGCGCCTTTTTTATTTTTATTAGTGAAAGCTGCTGGTGCTTTTGTAAAAGCGGATCATAAAAATTAAAAATTTGCTATTTAGTAAAAAACATGAAAACTATAACTAAATATTGCAATGTGACCGAAATAAAAATAAAGTCACAAATGATACAAAACTGTAAATTATAGTTTTGTTTCTCAGCAGCTTAAAATGTTGATTGAGAAAATACTGCTCACAAGGAATAACAATCACAGTATTTACTAATCAGCTTGCCAACTTCTTTTGCAAGGAGATATGTAGTGCACATAGGTGTTCCACTTGAAACGAGAGCGGGCGAAACACGTGTTGCCGCAACGCCTGAAACCGTAAAAAAACTAATTGCTCAAGGCCACCAAGTTAGCGTGGAAAAAGGAGCCGGCTTGTCTGCCAGTATTTTGGATGAAGCCTATGAAGCTGTAGGGGCAAAAATTGTTGCCAAACAGCATGCATATGATGCTCACATAGTTTTGAAAGTACAGGCGCCAACGGAGGCTGAGTTAGCTCAAATTCCGGCTAAAACTGTGTTAATAGGGATGCTAAACCCATTTGACAGTGAAGCTATTGAAAAAATGAATGGTTATGGCATTACAGCTTTTGCGCTGGAGGCGGCTCCGCGTAATAGCCGAGCACAAAGTCTTGATGTGCTCTCATCACAAGCCAATATTGCAGGTTATAAGTCTGTACTGGTTGCGGCTGAGCACTATCCACGTTTTATGCCTATGCTAATGACAGCGGCTGGCACAGTAAAAGCAGCGCGAGTTTTAGTTTTAGGTGCGGGTGTTGCAGGCTTGCAAGCTATAGCTACAGCTAAGCGATTAGGTGCTGTGGTTGAGGCTTCTGATGTACGCCCAGCGGTAAAAGAGCAAATTGAATCTCTAGGCGCAAAATTTGTTGATGTGCCTTTTGCAACCGAGGAAGAGCGTGAATGCGCAGAAGGTGTAGGTGGCTATGCCCGCCCTATGCCGGCCTCTTGGATGGAACGCCAAGCTAAAGCAGTACATGAGCGAGCCAAGCAGGCAGATATTGTTATTACTACAGCTTTGATTCCTGGGCGAAAGGCCCCTGTGCTCTTGCGCGAAGAAACTGTTGCGCAGATGAAAGCTGGCTCTGTAGTTGTCGATTTGGCCGCGGCTCAGGGTGGAAACTGCCCCTTAACACAGGTTAATAAAGTTATCCAAGCACATGGGGTAACCATTGTCGGGCATACTAATTTAGCGGCGTTAGTACCTGCAGATGCCTCGGCTTTGTATGCACGCAACGTGCTTGACTTTTTAAAGCTGATCTTCACTGCAGAAGGGCAGCTCGTTATTAATCTAGAAGACGATATTGTTGCTGCCTGCCTTATGTGCCGTGACGGTGAAGTCGTCCGTAAACCTGTTTGAGTGAGGTGTACCATGGAAATTTCTGACGGAATCTTCAACCTGATTATTTTCGTGCTGGCCATTTATGTTGGGTATCACGTGGTATGGAATGTAACGCCAGCGTTACATACACCTTTAATGGCTGTGACAAATGCAATTTCAGCCATTGTTATTGTAGGTGCGATGATGGCGGCGGCATTAACAGTAACACCATTTGGCAAAATCATGGGGTTGTTAGCTGTAGTGTTAGCGGCAGTTAATGTGTTTGGCGGTTTTTTAGTGACGCGCCGAATGCTGCAAATGTTTAAGAAAAAAGTACGCTAAGGGGTTATGGCTATGAGTATGAATGTTATTACCCTGTTGTATTTGGTTGCTTCCGTTTGTTTTATCCAAGCATTAAAAGGCTTATCTCATCCAACGAGTTCGCGCCAAGGCAACCTATTTGGCATGGTAGGCATGGCGATAGCTGTTGTGACAACGCTATTTTTAATTGCCAATCTAAGTGATCAGTTACAAGAAAGCTCCTTTGCCGCAGGCGTTAGTTATGTGTTCTTTGGTTTGCTAGTAGGTGGCGCTGTTGGCGCCATGATGGCTAAACGTGTCGAAATGACCAAAATGCCTGAGCTAGTAGCCTTTATGCATAGCATGATTGGTATGGCAGCTGTTTGTATTGCTATTGCCGCTGTTATCGAACCGCAATCCTTAGGTATTGTGGCGCATATTCAAGATGCTATTCCTACAGGTAATCGCTTAGAATTATTTTTAGGGGCGGCCATTGGTGCCATTACCTTTTCGGGCTCTGTGATTGCTTTCGGTAAGCTTTCAGGAAAATATAAGCTGCGCGTGTTCCAAGGTGCGCCTGTGGTATTTTCGAATCAGCATAGAATTAACCTGATTTTAGGTGTTGTGATTGTACTGTTTGGTATTCATTTCACCTTAACAGGCTCCTTATTTTCATTTTTTGTGTTGGTGCTGTTAGCCTTTGTCATTGGCGTGCTGATTATAATCCCAATTGGTGGTGCTGATATGCCAGTTGTGGTTTCTATGCTTAATAGCTATTCAGGCTGGGCCGCTGCAGGTATTGGCTTTTCACTCAATAATTCTATGCTGATTGTGGCAGGGTCTTTAGTGGGGTCAAGCGGAGCTATCTTGTCTTACATCATGTGTAAAGCTATGAATCGCTCTTTTTTGAATGTGATTCTAGGAGGCTTTGGTGCTAGTGCTGACGACACCTCAAGTACTCAGGCTGCGCAAGAGCAACGTCCGGTTAAATCAGGTTCTGCGGATGATGCTTCATTCTTACTAACCAATGCTGACTCTGTCATTATTGTACCAGGCTATGGTTTAGCCGTTGCTCGTGCTCAGCATGCTTTAATGGAGTTGTCAGAAAAGCTAACTGCTTTAGGTGTGAACGTAAAATATGCGATCCATCCCGTGGCTGGGCGTATGCCAGGGCATATGAACGTGCTATTAGCAGAAGCTGAAGTACCGTATGAGCAAGTTTTTGAAATGGACGATATCAACGCCGAATTTGGGCAAACGGATGTGGTATTGGTATTGGGCGCTAACGATGTAGTTAACCCTGCTGCAAAGAATGATCCAAAGTCACCTATTGCAGGCATGCCAATTCTAGAAGCCTATAAAGCAAAAACCATCATTGTCAACAAGCGCTCAATGGCAAGTGGCTACGCCGGTTTAGATAATGAACTGTTCTATCTGGATAAAACCATGATGGTATTTGGCGATGCGAAAAAAGTATTAGAAGATATGATAAAATCTATTGAGTAAGTAGTAGCCTTTGCTTGTTGAACAGAACCCAACTTCGCTGCGGAGTTGGGTTTTTTTATTTCAGGCAAGGGTGACCATTGTATAACTGACTTGTTAGTTCGCTATGTGCTTACATAAACATTATGGGGCTAACACTGAGTTGTCTTGCCTTGAATATGCTTAAGTAAAGGCACAGCTTTTACTTAAGGATGTCCATAAAATCCATTAAGAGGGAAGAATATACTTCCCCTTACCACGGGTGTCAGAGGTATCCCGATGCACAGTGATCGTATTCGCATGCCTGCTCTGCAGAGCAAAATTGTTTCAGCTGAAGAAGCTGCAAAACACGTTTCCGATGGAATGGTTCTAGGTTTAAGTGGTTTTACCCGTGCTGGTGAAGCCAAGGTTGTACCTATTGCACTTTCTGAACGTGCAAAAAAAGAAAAACTTAAAGTTACCATTTTGACAGGCGCAAGCTTGGGTAACGATCTGGATAAGATTATGACAGAGTCTGGCTTAATGGCGCGCCGTATGCCATTCCAGTCAGATGCAGCATTACGTAAAGCCATGAACAATGGCGAAGTTATGTTTATTGATCAGCATTTGTCAGATACAGCTGAAGCATTACGTAATGGTCAAATTCCAAAAGTAAACGTAGCTATTGTTGAAGCTTGTGCTATTACTGAAAATGGCGGCATTGTACCAACCACTTCAGTAGGCAACTCAGCTAACTTTGTTGAAAATGCAGATAAAGTAATCATTGAGCTAAATCTTAGCCACCCAGCTGAGCTTGAAGGTTTGCATGATGTTTACTACCCAGAAATGCGCCCAAATCGTAGCCCAATCCCACTGAAAACAGTGGAGCAACGCATTGGCCTGCCGTACATTCCTGTAGATCCTGCAAAGATTGCGGCTATTGTTGTGCATGATATGCCAGACTCTTACTCTAATGTGCTGCCACCAGATGAAGAAACTCAGGCTATTGCCGATCATTTGATTAAGTTCTTAGAGAATGAAGTAGAGCAAGGTCGTTTAACAAACAGCTTGTTACCACTGCAAGCGGGTGTAGGTACCATTGCTAACGCTGTAATGCATGGCCTGATGAAGTCAAATTTCACAGGTTTAACCATGTACTCTGAAGTGCTGCAAGATTCAACTTTCCAGCTATTTGATGCAGGAAAATTAGAGCACGCTTCAGGTTGTTCATTCACATTATCGGAAGAAATGAACAAACAAGTGATGGCTAATCTTGATAAGTACAAAGATAAGCTAGTACTGCGTCCGCAAGAAATTTCGAACCATCCAGAAATTGTTCGCCGTTTAGGCATTATTGCAGTGAATACACCACTTGAAGTGGATATTTATGGCAACGTAAACTCAACGCATGTTAGCGGCACCAAGATGATGAACGGTATTGGTGGCTCTGGTGACTTTACACGTAATGCGCATATTTCTGTGTATGTAACTAAGTCGCTGGCTAAAGGTGGTTCAATTTCTAGCGTAGTGCCTATGGTGCCGCATGTTGATCATAATGAACATGATGTTGATGTGATTGTGACAGAGCAAGGCTTGGCTGACTTGCGTGGTTTAGCTCCACGTGAGCGTGCACGCGTTATTATTGATAACTGTGCTCACCCGCAATATCGTGCAGCGCTAAATGATTACTTTGATCGTGCTTGTGCCAAAGGCGGCCAAACACCGCATTTGCTACAAGAAGCTTTCCAGTGGTATGCAAACCTAGAAGCAACAGGTCAAATGCTACCTAAATAATAGATAGTAAAACCAAAAAGCCGAGCTAAATAGCTCGGCTTTTTGTTGGTTGTTTTGCTATTTAGCTACGGAGGTTAATTTTTCCAGCAAACTTTGCTGCGAATTGCGTATTAGCTGAGTACCTGTAGGGCTGATAGCGGTATAAGAACCATCACTATTTTGCACCCAAGCACGAATATTATCTGCTAAATAGGTTTCTAACTCTTTTTTGACACGGTTGATAAGACGTTTACCTTCTAAGGGAAAGCAGGTTTCAACACGACGATCCAGGTTGCGTTCCATCCAGTCAGCGCTAGATAAATAAATCTGCTCATCCGCTTCTGCATTAAGAAAGTAATAGACTCTACTGTGTTCTAGAAAACGGCCAATGACAGAGCGAACGGTAATGGTGCTTGAAACACCAGGAATTCCGGGTCTTAAACAGCACATGCCGCGCACAATTAAATCAATTGGCACGCCTGCTTGGCTGGCTTTATAGAGTGCCTTAATCATGCGTGCATCTGTCAATGAATTGACTTTAATAATGATCCGTGAAGGCTTATTTTGTAGTGCGTTGTTAGTTTCGCGAGCAATTAAGTCAAGTAGTGTTTTACGTAAGGTAAAGGGCGCATGCAAAAGCTTCTTCATGCGTAAAATTTTTCCCATCCCAATTAACTGACCAAAGAGCTTAGCAACATCTTCACACAGGGCATCGTCAGAAGTTAGCAAGCTGTAGTCGGTATAAAGGCGTGCGTTTCCGGCGTGATAGTTACCTGTGCCTAAGTGCGCATATCGAACTAATTCAGAGCCTTCTCGGCGCAAGATAAGCATCATTTTTGCATGGGTTTTAAAACCAATTACGCCATAAATAACCACCGCGCCTGCTGCTTGCAAGCGAGCAGCCAGAGCGAGGTTTGATTCCTCATCAAAACGTGCACGAATTTCAATAACGGCAGTAACTTCCTTGCCATTACGTGCTGCCTCTACCAATGCATCTACGATTTCTGAATTAGCACCTGTACGGTACAGCGTTTGTTTTATAGCTAATACGTTTGGATCTTTGGCTGCTTGCCGCAGCATGTCGACAACAGGAGTAAAGGACTCAAACGGGTGATAAAGTAATAAATCCTGTCGGCTAATAAGCTGGAAGATATTAGTAATTTTGCTTAATAACGGTTTAGGCAAGCCCGGTGTAAAAGGTGGAAATTGTAAGTGCGGGTGGCTTTTAAGTCCTGTAACGCTGAATAAACGAGTTAGGTTAACAGGGCCGTCAACCAGATAAAGCTCTTGTTGCGTTAAGTTAAATTGGCGTACAAGGTAGTCAACCAGATGTGTAGGGCAGCTATTAACGACTTCTAAACGTACCGCGTCACCAAAACGGCGTTGGACCAGTTCACCACGTAAGGCACGAGCTAGATCATCCACTTCCTCAGGGTCAAGCGATAAGTCAGCATTGCGTGTTAGGCGAAATTGATAGCAGCCTTTAACTTGCATACCATGAAATAAATCATTGGCGTGAGCATGTATCATGGAGGATAAAAATACGTAGTTGACACCGTCTTCTACGATTTCATCCGGTATTTTAATAATTCGCGGCAGGCTGCGCGGTGCCGGAATAATAGCTAATCCTGAATCACGTCCAAAGGCATCTGTGCCATCAAGCTCTACAATAAAATTTAAGCTTTTATTAACAAGTAATGGGAAGGGGTGTGTTGGATCTAGGCCAATTGGGCTAAGAATAGGCTCTATTTCTTCCTTAAAGTAGCGTCTTACCCAAGTTTTTATTTTTGCAGTCCAGTGGCGTCTACGAATAAAGCGAATTTTTTCTTTTTCCAAAGAAGGTAATAAAACCTCGTTTAGGATTTGATATTGGCGGGCGATCTGTTCATGAGCAATTAAGCTAATTTGGGCTAAAGCTTCTGTTGGCGATAAACCATCTGCATCACGTTTTTCCCGTGCAAAGGCAATTTGCTCTTTTAAGCCAGCCACTCTAATTTCAAAAAACTCATCTAAATTACTGCTGAAAATAAGTAAGAATTTTAAACGTTCAAGTAGAGGGGTGGAGTCATCCAGTGCTTGCTCTAATACGCGAATATTAAACTGTAGCTGTGAAAGTTCACGGTGCGTGTAAAATGAAGGATCGTCCAAGTTAGCAGCAGAGGAGTCAGTTGCTTTATTGGCTACAGGGCGTGTTCTTACTTCATTATTCATGCCGCTCTCCGTGGGCGTATCCGCGGCTGCTTGTGGTAGCTGCGAGGTAGTTGTACTGGTGGGGTCTGTTGCAATCATGATACTAACCAATAAATCCTCAATAACTAAGCATCATATTACTAAAAGATTACAAAATTATTGCAAATTGTAGACATTGTTTGATTTCTACAGACGATATAAATTCTGTTTTCAAGATTATTTCCCTCTGTTATTATGCTCGGCTTCTTCGTGCGGTACTTAGCAATAAGGTTAGGTGGCGGCACGACACTACCGAGGATTGACCTATGAAACCAGAAATTCACCCAAATTACGTAGCTATTAAGGCTACTTGCAGCTGCGGCAACGTAATTGAAACTAGCTCTACTATTGGTAAAGACATCAACATCGACGTGTGCTCTGAATGCCATCCTTTCTATACAGGCAAACAAAAAGTATTAGACGTTGGTGGTCGTATTGATCGCTTTAAGCAACGTTTTGGTGTTTTCGGTTCTAAATAAGCAACCAATACCAAATCTCCTAGGTGTTATCTAGGAGCATAAAAAAGGCGCTTTGAGAAGCGCCTTTTTTGTATCTTTTAGTAGTGCTTAGGTAAAAAATAAAATAAAAAAACTGTATTTAGAGAAATGCACTGTTTATTGCGCTATTTATAAAAAAACTTACTGTTTTGTGCGTATTCTACTTTTGTTTGATTGGCATCTTGTCGTTCAGCATCTTCTTGCGTATGCTCAGACAGGTAAAAATAATATCCAGTTTAAGCGGAATACTAATATGTCAGATCTAAAAACAGCCGCTCTTCAATACCATGCTGAGCCTCGTCCAGGTAAGCTAAGCGTTGAGCTAACAAAACCAACTGCCACTGCGCGTGATCTTGCCCTAGCTTATAGCCCAGGGGTGGCTGAGCCAGTGCGTGAAATTGCCCGTGATGCAGACCTAGCGTTCAAATACACAGGTAAAGGTAATCTTGTTGCGGTAGTTTCTGACGGTACTGCCATTTTAGGTCTTGGCGATTTAGGACCTTTGGCGTCAAAGCCCGTCATGGAAGGCAAGGGTGTCTTATTTAAGCGTTTTGCAGGAGTTGATGTATTTGATATTGAAGTGGACGCAGAAAGTCCACAAGCCTTTATTGATACAGTTAAGCGCATATCTATTACCTTTGGTGGTATTAATTTAGAAGATATTAAAGCACCTGAGTGTTTTGAAATTGAGCGTCTACTGATTGAGCAATGCGATATTCCAGTATTCCATGATGATCAACATGGAACTGCAATTGTAACAGCCGCAGGCTTGCTAAATGCTCTTGAAATTGCAGGAAAAAACCTAGAAAACGCGAAAATTGTTTGCTTGGGTGCAGGTGCTGCAGCAACGGCTTGTATGAAGCTGTTAGTGAGTATGGGCGCCAATGTAGAAAATATTTATATGGTTGATCGTAAAGGTGTAATTCATGCTGGTCGCGATGATTTAAACCAATATAAAGCGGTATTTGCGCATGAAACAGATAAGCGTACTTTAGCGGATGCTTGTGATGGGGCTGATGTTTTTGTGGGCGTGTCTGGCCCTGACTTATTGTCAGCAGATAACCTAAAGCGCATGGCGCCAAATCCAATTGTATTTGCCTGTGCTAACCCTGATCCTGAAATCAAACCAGAACTCGCTCATGCCACACGTTCTGATGTGATTATGGCAACAGGCCGTTCAGACTATCCAAACCAAGTAAACAATGTTTTGGGCTTTCCTTTTATTTTCCGTGGGGCACTAGATGTGCGTGCAACGCGCATTAACGAGGAAATGAAAATTGCAGCTGTTGAAGCGCTAAGATCATTGGCTAAAGAGCCAGTACCTAAAGAAGTGTTGGCTGCTTATAACTTAGAAAGCTTAGAATTTGGCCGTGAGTATATTATTCCAAAACCTTTAGATTCTCGTTTAATTACCTATATTTCTGATGCAGTAGCGAAAGCAGCTATTGAATCAGGTGTAGCTAAGTTAGGCTACCCAGCGCATTATCCGCTAAAGTCTGTTGATGATGTGTTTGGCAACTAATATAGTTGTTTGGAGGTAATAAAAAGCCCAGTTTTGTGAACTGGGCTTTTTAGTTTTTGGCAATTAATTAGAACATGTCTATTGGTGCATTATGAGCTGGAGCACCGTAAGGTGAATGATTAGAGTTGAAGGATGGTAGATCATCGTATTCACCTTGCATTGGCGGTGCTGGGTCTTCATTTTTAAACAACTCATAATAAGCACCCGGTGTGCCAGGGCGGGCGAGTAGTCCAGAGGTTGGGTCAATACGTAGCGTCTTCATCCCAGCAGGCTCTTTATAGGCCTTATTAGGCACATCTTTTAGTGCTTTACCCATGTAATCAATCCATATAGCTAAGGCAAAGTTGCTTCCCCACTCGCGGCGGCCTAGTGTCTGTGGCTGATCAAAGCCTGTCCAAACGGTTGTGATGATGTCTGGGTTATAACCACTAAACCACGTATCTTTGGCGTCATTGGTGGTACCAGTTTTGCCGGCTAAGTCTGTGCGCTTAAGCGCTAAGGCTCTGCCTGCAGTGCCACGTCGAACCACATCTTGTAGCATGCTATTCATGATATAAGCAGTACGCTCATCAATAATAAGTTCGGCTTCTTTATAAGGCTCTATTTGCTTTGGAAGCTCTAGTGCTAATGGGGTTTCATTGCTGATCTCGCTATGGGGTATAACTTGAGTTACTTTTCCCTCTAGCTGTTTTTGGTGGTTACTAATGCCTTGCGGAGTGCGTGCAGGATTGGCCAGATAAATGAGTTTGCCTGTGCGATCATAGATGCGATCTATAATATAAGGCTCAATTTTATAGCCGCCATTGGCAAACACAGCCCATCCTGTAGCCACTTCCATCGGAGTGACGTCTGCCGTGCCAAGTGCTAGCGTTAGGTTTCGAGGTAGCGCTTCAGGATCAAAACCAAAGCGGGCGATATAGTCAATGGCTTTATTTACACCAACGGCCTCTAGCAGTTTAATGGTGACAATATTTCTAGAACGATATAGCCCTTCGCGCACGCGGATAGGCCCAAGGAAAGTGTTGGTTGAGTTACGTGGCTTCCATGCTTTTGGCATACCAGGTTCATAGATTTCAATTGGCGCGTCATCAACAATGGTTGCGGCGGTCATGCCTGCATCAATAGCTGCACTATAAACAAAGGGTTTGAAGCTTGAGCCTGGTTGGCGTTTGGCTTGTAAGGCGCGATTATAGTGGCTTTGCTCAAATGAGAAGCCTCCAGATAATGAATCAATAGCACCATCGTGCGGGTGCAGTGATATTAGTGCTGCTTCTGCGTGTGGAATCTGGGAGAACAGCGCAGTTTTTTGATCGTCATTTAGCTGGACGCGAACAATGTCGCCCACTTGTACAATGTCAGCTGGTTGTTTTGGTGCTGGTCCCATACTGTTTGCGTTTTGGTATCGACGCGCCCATTTCATGCTTGCCCAGTCAACTTGACGCTGGCTGCCATTACGCAATACAACCGTGATACCTGTAGTCGTGATCTCAGTAACAAGTACCGGCTCTAAACCGCCAAGATTGATAAACTTGGCGAGCTCTTTTAGGGCGGAGCCTTGCTCAATGTTGCCTAAACGCGCTTCAGGGCCGCGAAAACCGTGGCGTTGATCATAATCAATCAGTCCTTGGAATACCGCTTGGTTGGCAAAGCTTTGTTTTGCGGAATCTACTGTAGTAATGACAGTATAGCCATCAGTATAGGCCTCGCCGCCATACTGTGCGACCATTTCAGCACGCGCCATTTCTGCTACATAAGGTGCATTTAAGTCCGGTTGAGTTATATGTAACTTGGCAATTTCAGGGCGGGCAATTTCAATATCATGTGTTGCCTTATCAATATAGCCAAGAAATAGCATGCGGTTCAAAATCCAATTGCGTCGTTCTAAGCTACGTGCTGGGTTTATTATTGGATTGTAAGCAGAGGGTGCTTTGGGTAAGCCGGCGATCATTGCTAATTGTGCAATATTTAAATCATTAATAGATTTTCCATAATAAACTTGCGCAGCTGCTTCGATACCATAAGCACGGTTACCAAGGTAAATTTTATTTACATATAGGGTTAAGATCTGATCTTTAGTTAGCATTTTTTCTAATTGAATAGCTAATAAAATCTGTTTGGCCTTGCGAATAAAACTCTTTTCATTAGTTAGAAAGTAGTTCTTGGCTACTTGCATTGTAATGGTGCTGCCGCCTGTTTTAATGGATCCTGTTTTTATAATTTCTGAGGCAGCTCTCATTAAACTTTTAATATCTACGCCATAATGCTTTTCAAAGTTGTCATCCTCTGCAGCAAGTAGGGCGAGCTTAAAGTTTTGAGGTATGTCAGTAGTTTGTATTGGAGAGCGGCGCATTTCTCCAAATTCGGCGATTAGTTTGCCATCATTGCTGTAGACTCTTAATGGGATTTGCAGTTCTACTTTGAGTATCGATTCAACAGAGGGGAGTTTTGGGCTCAGGTACAGGTAAGCACCACTAACACCTAGTGCAATTGAGCTGACTGTTGCAATCAGAGACCAAAATAGGAACTTAAAAATATGCTTCAAGGCTATCGAGCTTCCAAGTAAGTAAGTGAGTTAGGTAGTGCTTGATATGGGAGTAAAGTGTGCATTATAGATTTTTTTTTTTCTAGAGACATTGCTCTCTAGTCACAAAAATAATGAATAATGCATTTTACTTTAAAGTAATTGACCTATAGGAAGTAGACTGTGCTAGGGCTCTTCGGAAAAAAATCGAATGCGCTACTGGGGATTGATATCAGCAGTACCTCAGTCAAGCTAGTAGAACTTAGCGGTTCTGCTGGGCGCTATAAATTAGAAACATATGCTATTGAACCTTTACCTGCTAATGCTATTTCAGAAAAAAATATTGTTGAAATTGAATTGGTTGGCGAAGCTATCTCACGTGCATTGTCTAAGGCTAGAACTAGCCTGAAACAAGCAGCTGTAGCTGTATCTGGCTCAGCCGTAATCACTAAAATGATAGAGATGGACTCAGGCCTGTCAGACGAAGAGTTGGAAACACAGGTTAAATTGGAAGCGGATCAATATATTCCCTTCCCAATTGACGAAGTGGCTATCGACTTTGAAATTACAGGTCCTAGTACTAGGGCTCCAGGTCGTAATGATGTTCTACTGGCTGCTTGTCGAAAAGAAAATATTGAAGTGCGCGAAGCCGCTTTGTCTTTAGCAGGTATTAAAGCCAAAGTTGTTGAGATTGAAGTGCATGCTCTTGAGCGCTCATATGGCGTACAGGCAGCGCAGCTAGCCAGCGGTAATAATCCAGACAACATGGTTGTGGCTATGGTCGATATTGGTGCATCTATGATGACGCTAAATGTGATGCATGGTCAAAGATCCATTTACACGCGCGAACAACTGTTTGGCGGTAAGCAGTTAACAGACGAAATCCAGCGCCGTTATGGTTTAACAGCCGAGGAAGCAGATCAAGCTAAAAAACAAGGCGGGTTGCCAGAAGACTACTATACTCAAGTGCTAGAACCTTTCACTGAGTCAGTAGTACAACAGATTTCTCGTTCGTTACAGTTTTTTTATGCGGTAGGTCAGTACACGCAAGTTGATCATATCTTATTAGTAGGTGGGTCGGCTGTCATTGATGGTCTATCTAAGATGATTCAGAAAAAATTGGGTACTTCAACTAGCGTAGCTAATCCATTTGTAGCAATGGCAAAAAGCAATAAAGTAAATACTAGTGCATTAGCAAAGGATGCTAGCTCGCTAATGGTAGCCTGTGGCCTAGCCATGAGGAGTTTTGACTAATGGCGAATATTAACTTATTACCTTGGCGCGACGAGCTAAGGGAAGAACGCAAGCAGCACTTTCTTATCGCTATTATTATAGTGCTCGCCGTGGGTGCAGGGCTGATTTTTGTGGCTGGTAGTATTCTTGATGGGTGGGTTGATAATCAACGCGAGCGTAATAATTATTTGCAAGGTCAGATATCAGACTTAGATAAAACTATTGATCAAATCAAAACCTTAAAACAGCAGCGCCAAGAACTTATTGCACGTATGAAAATTATTCAAGACTTGCAAGGTAATAGGGCCATACCAGCGCGTATTCTTGAACAGTTTGTAACTCGCTTGCCAGAAGGTGTGTACTTTACGTCACTGGAAATGAAAGGTGACTATATTGCCTTACAAGGTGCGTCGGAATCGAACAATCAGGTTTCTAATCTTATGCGGGATTTAAGTGAATCTGATTGGCTGACCTCCCCAAACTTAACAGAGGTAAAGGCAACAACCGCTGGTGAAGTAGATCAGGCTAATACATTCCAACTGAGTGTTAAACAGACTAAGCCTGAAGCTGAGGCAGGAGCTAAAAAATGAGTAGCAATTGGCTTGATAGTTTAAAGCAGGTTAACTTTAACGAGCTAGATATTAACAATGTTGGCTCATGGCCTTTACCCGTACGCATTATTGCTTGCATTCTGGTATTTATTTTAACCTTAGGTGCTGGTTATTGGTTTTACATCAGTGATATCACTGATACTTTGGCGCAAGAAGAGCAAAAAGAAGAAACACTTAAGCAAGAGTTTGAGACTAAAGCGCGTCAAGCCTCCAATCTGAAAGAATACACAGAGCAAATGGTGTTGATGCAGACCTCATTTGAGGCACTTTTGAAACAGTTGCCAGCAGATACAGAAGTACCTGGCTTACTGGAAGATATCACTAGTGCAGGTCTGAAAAGCGGCTTAGAGTTTGACCAAATTAGATTATTACCCGAAGTTACTTCGCAGTTCTATATAGAGCTACCTATTCAGGTACGAGTAGAGGGTGGCTATCACGAGTTGGCTACATTTATTAGTGTATTGAGCAGTCTGCCACGTATTGTAACAGTGCATGATTTTACAATTAAGCCGACTACAAGCAAAGGTGCTTCAGGAGCTAAACTTGCTATGGATGTTGTATTGAAGACCTACCGCTATAATGAGCAAGGAGGAAGACGATAATGCGTATGCAACGCTTATTACTAGTCACTAGTCTTGCTGCTGCCCTTATAGGTTGTAGTGGTGGATATTCGGATTTAGAAGCTTATACTGCGGAAGTTAAAGGCCGTTCAAAAACGCCTATTGAACCTCTTCCTAAAGAAATAGTGTATGAACCATTTACCTACACAGTAGCAGCAAAACGTAATCCGTTTCAGCCGCCAGTAAAATTGGAAACCTTACGTAGTGCAGCTGTGGCACAAAATGTTAAGCCTGATGAAACGCGCATTAAGCAGTTCTTAGAAGGTTTTAATATTGAAACCTTCACTATGGTGGGTACTTTAACTAAAGATAGCAACTATTATGCGCTAGTGCGTGCTGATGGTGGTATTCATAGAGTTAAAGTCGGAGATTATTTAGGTCGTAACCATGGAAAAATAATCTCCATTAAACCATCAGAAATAGCTGTTGTTGAAATTGTACCAAACGGGGAAGGAGGTTATTTAGAGCGTCCACGTACTTTGGTATTACAAGAACGCTCATAACCTTTATATTTTAGCCGGACGAAAATGGAACGGAACATAATGAATACACTGCCAAAACTCAGTTTGTCTTTTCTCGCTCTCTGCGTTTCCCCAATGGTAATTGCAGCTAACCTTAACGCTGTAGATATTGCGGCGTTACCAGGTGATAAAGTAGAAATTAAATTAACCTTTGATGAACCCGTTGCTGTACCTAAGGGATATACAATAGATCAGCCTGCACGTATTGCGTTGGATCTGCCGGGTGTAAAAAATAAGCTGGGCTCTCGAAATCGAGAGATAGGTATAGGAAATGCGCGCAATTTAAATATTATTGAATCGCAAGATCGTACCCGTTTAGTTATTAATTTAACCTCTGCCACAGGGTATAACACTCGTGCAGAAGGTAATAATTTGTTTGTCACCATGGGCGAGGGCGTTAAAGGCTCATCTCAAGCGCCTTCTACAACACTACCTATGACAAAACCAGCCGCAGTACAAACTGCTGGTATTAGTAACCTTGATTTCCAACGTGGAGAAAAAGGTGAAGGCAACATTATTATTGACCTAACAGGTAGTGATATTACGCCAGACATTCAAGATCGTGGCGGTAAAATTGAGGTTAACTTTAAAAAAGCAGAGTTGCCGGATGCTTTACGCGTACGTTTGGATGTAAAAGATTTTGCAACACCTGTAAATTACATTCTTGCTGCACAAAAAGGAGCGGGAGCTTCTATTACCATTGAGCCAACAGGTTTTTATGACTACTTGGCTTACCAAAGTGGCAATCAGCTAGTTATTAGTGTTAAAGAGCTTACGCAAGAGCAGAAAGAAAAACAAACAGCCGAACGCTTTGCCTATACAGGTGAAAAACTCTCGCTTAACTTCCAAGATATTGATGTGCGTTCAGTACTGCAGTTAATTGCTGACTTTACAGACTTAAACTTGGTTGCTAGTGACACTGTCCAAGGCAACATTACATTACGCCTACAAAACGTACCTTGGGATCAGGCTTTAGAGCTGGTATTGAAAACCAAAGGTTTAGATTCACGTAAAGTAGGTAATGTACTTTTAGTTGCACCTGCTGATGAAATTGCTGCTCGTGAGCGTCAAGAGTTAGAGTCTCGTAAGCAAGTAGCAGAGTTGGCGCCTTTACGCCGTGAGCTGATCCAAGTGAATTACGCTAAGGCAAGTGATATTGCTGGTTTATTCCGCTCTGTAAAAGGCGATAAAGCAAAAGAAGAGCGCGGTTCAATCACAGTGGATGACCGTACAAACAGCATTATTGCTTACCAAACTCAAGAACAACTAGACGAGTTACGTCGTATTGTCGCTCAACTTGATATCCCAGTACGTCAAGTAATGATTGAAGCGCGTATTGTAGAGGCCAGTGTTAACTTCAACCGTGAAATTGGTGTGCAGTGGAAAGGCGCCATGGTCGGAGATAGTAAGTATAACTTTAGTGGTAAAGGCGGTAACCGTACAGGTGACGGTACTAAACCAAGTAATCCAGCGGATGTGGGCGGTACTTTCGTGGATATGGGGGGTGCTGCTAAAAATGGCTTTGGTATTGGTTTTATCACCAAAAATACTGTGCTTGATTTAGAGCTGTCAGCTATGGAAGCAGCAGGGCATGGTGAAATTGTCTCGCAACCTAAAGTAGTTACTTCTGATAAAGAAACAGCCAAAATTACTCGTGGTAAAGAAGTGCCTTATCAAGAGGCGTCCTCTAGTGGTGCGACCAGCACATCGTTTAAAGAGGCTGCACTTTCTCTAGAAGTAACGCCACAAATTACGCCAGACAATCGCATTTTGATGGAAGTTAAAGTCAATAATGATGATGTTGATACTGCAGGTGCAGGAGATGACGGTGTACCTGGCATCAAGAAAAATGAAGTGACGTCAAAAGTTTTAGTAGCTGATGGCGAAACTGTTGTGATTGGTGGTGTATTTAAAAATGAACAACAACGCAAAACTGAGAAAGTACCTTTATTAGGTGATATTCCTGGTCTTGGTCGTCTATTTAAATACACTAATATCAAAGATGAAAAAACAGAGCTTCTAATTTTCATTACACCACGTATTATGGATACAAAGGCAGTTAGTATTCAGTAATAGGTGCACAGTTGCAAAACATCATTCTTATTGGTCCGATGGGAGCTGGAAAAAGCACCATCGGACGTTTACTTGCAAAAGAGCTTAAATTACCTTTTAAGGACTCAGATAAAGAAATTGAACAGCGTACAGGCGCTATCATTCCTTTAATTTTTGATTTAGAAGGTGAGCAAGGGTTTCGTGATCGTGAGCAATCAATGATAGAGGAGCTTTGTTCTGAGCAGGGTGTTGTTTTAGCAACAGGTGGTGGGGCGGTGATGCGCTTGGAAAATCGCCAAGCATTACGTAAAGGTATTGTGATTTATTTGCACACTTCTGTGGATCAGCAGCTTGAACGCACGAGTCGAGATAAGAACAGACCTTTGTTGCAACAGCCAAACCCTCGAGAAATACTGCAGCGTTTACTCGACTTACGCGAGCCGTTTTATCGAGAAATTGCGGATATTATTGTAGAGACTGACACTCAATCCCCTAAGATTGTGGTGCAAGAACTTTTAAGTAAACTAGCGCAAAATATTGGCTAGCCTACAATTTACGATGAAATTATTGAGCAGGTTGTATAGCATTATACAACCTGCTTTTTTATTGGCTGTGAGGAAGTAATGCGGACACTGAATGTGGATTTAGCGGATCGGGCATACCCGATTTATATAGGACAAAATGTATTAAGTAATACATCCTGTTTTAAGCAGCATATTGCTGGTAAGCAGGTGGCTATTGTGACTAACACAACAGTAGCGCCTCTTTATTTGCAGACAGTTAAGTCGACATTAGTAGACTACAAAGTAACAGAGATTATTTTGCCTGATGGTGAAAGTTTTAAAAATTGGGAAACCTTGCAATTAATTTTTGATGCCTTATTGACAGAGAAAAATGATAGGCGCACGACAATTATTGCCCTAGGTGGTGGTGTGATAGGTGATATGGCTGGTTTTGCAGCAGCCTCTTATCAACGCGGTATTAACTTTATTCAAGTGCCTACCACATTGCTCTCTCAGGTAGATTCTTCGGTAGGTGGCAAGACAGGAATCAACCACCCTTTAGGTAAAAATATGATAGGTGCTTTCTACCAGCCGCAAGCAGTAGTAATAGATAGCACTACATTAAATACATTGCCACAACGGGAAATCTCAGCGGGTTTGGCTGAAGTTATTAAGTATGGACTTATTTGTGACTATAGTTTTTTAGAGTGGTTAGAGCAGCATATAGAAGACTTGCTTGCGCTTAATACAGAGGCACTTGTGTATGCTATTGAGCGCTCATGTGCGGCTAAGGCCGCTGTTGTTGCAGCAGATGAACGTGAGACAGGGTTGCGTGCTACATTAAATCTTGGTCATACTTTTGGTCATGCCATCGAAGCCGAGCAAGGCTATGGTAATTGGTTACATGGTGAAGCTGTTGCAGCTGGCACAGTGATGGCGTTACAGATGTCTTATTTACTAGGCTGGCTAACTCAAGAGCAACGAAACAGAGGTATTCGTCTTTTGCAAGCAGCTAAATTGCCAGTAATTCCACCGCAAGGAATGTGTCCAGCAGATTTTTTAAAGCATATGTCAGTGGATAAAAAAGTACTAGACGGGCAATTACGTTTAGTATTACTTGAAGATTTGGGTAAAGCATGTGTTACCGCAGGCTATCCGTTAACAGTGCTTGAGCAGGTGTTGGCAACGGATTACCTGGCACTTATTGAAACAATCTAAGAGAAATAGAATGAACACCCTACGAGATGAAGATTACTTGGCGTATTACGGGTTTGCGCATGATCCTTTTGCAGCGACTGTTCCAAACTTTAAATTCTTTTCTGCTCAACGAAAGCCTCTATTAGCAAAGCTTCATCATCTAGCACGTTATTCAAACTTATTGCTTGTTGTTACTGGCCCACGAGGTAGTGGTAAAAGCATTGTACGCAAAGCCATGCAGGTAAGTAGCAAGGCGCCTATCCAGACCATCCATATTCAGGCAGAACTGAAAGCAGATGCTGCTGCTATTCAGGCCGTTGTTGCGCAGGCCTTAATGGTGGACGAGGATGATTTAACAGCTTTATTGGAACGTATTGCAAGTCTTGCAGCAGATGGCAAACCTATCTATATCATGGTGGATGATGCTGATCGCCTTGATGATTCAGGGCTATTATTTTTATTGCGTCTTGCGCAAGGACGAGAAGATGGTGCTGCGCATGTATTTCTGTTTGCTCAAGGAAGTATTGAGCCGAAATTACAAGAGGTAGCTGACAATCAAGATCTTTATCATATAGAAGCTTTGCAACCTTGGAATCAAGCTGAGGTTGGGGAATATCTAGCCTTAAGACTATCTGGTGTTACTACGGAAAAAGACCTTTTTACAGCTGAAGAAGTTGCACAGATTGCTGAGCAATCGCATGGTTGGCCAGCAGCTATTAATCAGCTAGCGCGCCAAACACTGATTGAAGTAATGGAAGACTCGCAAGATGAACCTATTGCGGCCAAGAAAAACACTTCAATACGTTGGCTATTAGTCTTATTGGCCTGTGTTGTTTTGGCTGGAGTTGCTTGGTATTTGGTTGATTTTGCTAAAAGCAATCAACCTCAAAAGGTGCAGTTACTACCTTTGAATCAGCCTGTAACGCCATCTGAAACTGTAGAGGAGATACCTAAAACTCCAGCGGTAGAAGTAGCTCCAGATCAGCCACTTGTGCGTGACCCTATAGCACAAGCGGTTACACCAGAAGAAGAGCTTGCACAATACACGGTTATCGAACATCCTTCACAGCCACAGCCACAGCCACAGCCACAGCCACAGCCACAGCCAACTGTTCCTGCTACAACTAATGCAACGCCAAGTCTTAATGCTTGGTATAAACAGCAGAAGACATCGCATTACACCTTACAAGTATTTGGTTCACGTTCAGAGCAAGCTGCAAAAGAACTGGTGCAAGAATTAGGGGTTAATGGCCATTATTTTAGAAAACAACATCAAGGGCAGCCTTGGTTTGTTGTGACCTACGGAACTTTTGATTCCTATGCCCAAGCGCAAGCAGCCATTGCATCGTTACCGAGCAAAATGCAAACACCAAAACCTTGGGCGCGCTCATTCAGTACTATTCAGCAAGAGTTAGATTAAGTGAATTATCGTCATGCGTTTCATGCCGGCAATCATGCCGATGTCTTTAAACATAGTGTTTTAGTGTACTGTTTTGAATTGATGGCACATAAAGAGGCGCCTATTGCATATTTAGATAGCCACTCAGGTATTGGCTTGTATGACCTCCATGGCTCAGAAGCTGGTCGCACAGGTGAGTATTTGCAAGGTATTCAGCGTATTTGGCAAAGTGATGATACACCTGCTTCTATGCAAGGATATTTGCAGTTAATCAAACAGATGCAGCCAGAGACTGAATTGCGTTTTTATCCTGGTTCACCTGAAGTTGCTAGAAGCCTATCGCGTGCTCAGGATCGTTTGCAGTTAAATGAAATGCATCCAGAAGATAGTGTTAAGTTAAAAGGCAATATGCGTCTAGATCGGCGGGTAACAGTTCATCAAGGTGATGGATGGCACACGCCGAAAGCGTTATTACCAACGCAACAAAAGCGTTTATTAATGCTGATTGATCCCCCTTTTGAAAAAGAGGATGAGCTTAAGCGTTGTGTACAAGCCTTGCAGGAGGCTGTGCAACGAATGCGTCAAGCGGTTGTAATTATTTGGTATCCAGTGAAAGACCAAAAACAATTAAAGCATTTTTATAAAGCTTTAGAAAAATCGGGCGTACCTAAATTATTGTTAGCAGAGTTATTTGTACATCAGCCAGATGATGCGAGCCGTTTGACTGGTTCAGGTTTGGCTATTTGTAATGCACCTTGGGGGTTGGAACAGGAGCTAAAGCAGTTATTACCGTGGCTGGCAGAGAAATTAGCGCAAACAAAAGGTAGCTATAATCTAAAATGGCTGATTGCTGATAATTGACCTAATCCCAGTTTTTAATAAGCCCACGGAATAGGGCGTTTAGCATGTGTGCTATGTCTTCTTCTAGATTGAATAGTTTAGGGTCGCGAAGCCAATCATGTAATAAACCAACCACCATAGAGTGCACAGAAAGTGCTGCCCGGCGTGCATTAATACCTTCGCGTAGCAGTTGTTGGTCTTCTAACTTGGCAAAGAGCTGAGTACAAAGATCAATAAAGGTATTGATAAATATCTCATGGCGCACCTCGGCTTCGCGTATATCATCCGTAAACTCACAACGGCGCAATAAAATAGTAAAAATGCGGCGTTTACGTTCATTTAAGGCTAGGCCTTGCAGCGCCTCAATAATTTGGTTGCGCAAGACATAGGCCGAGCTTTCATTGGAACACAGACCAATTTGCTCCGCTAGCTGTTCAGAAGGTAAGCGAATTTGGTTTAGAATCTCGTTGAATAAATGTGCTTTATTATTGAAATGCCAATAGACAGCGCCACGAGTTACCCCCGCTTCGCGTGCTACCTGCTCTAATGATGTATGAGCTACACCATTTTTTAAAAAGAGTTGTTCGGCTGCTAAAATGATGTCAGCACGGGTTTGTTCAGCATTGGTTTTAGTGCGACGCATAGAAATACCTGCAGCTTTGTTACGGGTATAGTGTAATGGCTTTGTTAAGTAAATTGTTATTGCTATGTAGCTTATTGTGTCAAAGCAGCGTAAACGCTAGTGTTTTTCCTAGTGAGTTAAAAAAAATCAAAATAATTTAAATAAGTAGTTGACACTCAAGGGATTTCTAGTAGAATGCACCGCCACTAGCCGAGAGCAGCACTAAGCAGCTTAAAGTTAGGAGCTGTTCCGCAATAGCTCAGTCGGTAGAGCAGCAGACTGTTAATCTGTTGGTCCCTGGTTCGAGTCCAGGTTGCGGAGCCACTCGGGGTATAGCGCAGTTGGTAGCGCGCCTGCTTTGGGAGCAGGATGTCGGGAGTTCGAGTCCCCCTACCCCGACCATTTTTGGGTCGTTAGCTCAGTGGTAGAGCAGTTGGCTTTTAACCAATTGGTCGTAGGTTCGACCCCTACACGACCCACCATATTTAAAAACGCCTAATATTTTATTAGGCGTTTTTTTTCGTCTGCTAAAAAGTGATGATAAACATAACTGCCAAAATTGAACTACCCCAAAAAGTGGTGCATGCTTTTTGGGGGCGGCTCAAAATAACAGAAATTTTTAATGGTTTCGATTAACTATATATTCTGCTAAATCAATAAGATGCGCAGCGTTTAAGTCATCTCTTGTAATGGCAGAAATAGCCTGCTGTTTGAGTTCTTGGGCATACTCTTTAGCGTTGTCTAGCCCCATAAGCGCAGGGTAAGTTGGCTTGTTATGCTCGATATCGCTACCTTGGCGCTTGCCTAGTGTTGAGGTGTCTGTAATGACATCAAGAATATCATCCTGTACTTGAAAGGCTAGGCCAATATGCTGCGAATAGGCATGTAGCGATTCTAGCTGCTGTCGACTGGCCTTTTCACTGGCTAGTGCACCTAGGTAAGTAGCGGCACAGATGAGCGCGCCGGTTTTATGGCGATGCATATGCTCTAAATCAGACGGTGTTAAATGCTTACCTACAGAGCCAAGGTCAATCGCTTGCCCACCAACCATGCCGTTAGGACCTGCTGCCTGAGCGAGCTGTAGTACCATATTAAGGCGTGTTTGGGCTTGGCAAGGGTTAAATTCAGCACTGCTTAGCACTTCAAATGCCAAGCTTTGTAAACCATCACCTGCTAAAATAGCGCAGGCTTCATCATAGGCAATATGGGTTGTAGGTTTCCCGCGGCGTAGGTCGTCGTCGTCCATAGCCGGAAGATCGTCATGCACTAATGAGTAGGCATGGATTAGTTCTATAGCGCTGGCGGCGGCATCAGCTTGTGCCATGGCACCACCAACAGCTTCACAAGCTGCATAAGCTAGCAAGGGACGTACCCGTTTTCCACCATTCATCACGCTATAGTACATAGCTTCATATAAGCGCGCTAGCTTTGGTTGTTTGGCTTGTAAGACGCGGGTTAAAACGCTATCTACTCTTTCTTGGCAGCATTTTTGATACGCTTGAATCACTCACTTTGCTCCGCAGAAAAAGGCTGTTCTACTAATTGCTCATTACGTTCTAACAGTTGTGTGACCTTTTGCTCAGCTTGGCTTAAGGCTTGCTGGCATTCACGGGTTAAGGTGACGCCTTGTTCAAAGTGAGCCAAGGCTTGTTCAAGTGATAGATCGCCTTGTTCTAGTTGCTCTACTAAAGCCTGAAGCTGTGTTAATGACTGTTCAAAGTTAGCCGTGTTTTTTTTGCGAACCATAATTAGTACTCGTTATAAAAAGGGTCTTAACCACGAGTTAAAACCCTTAAAGTGTATCATTCTTGTGCAAGTAATGGCTTTAGGAAGCGACCAGTGTGTGAATTTTTATGTTGTGCAATTTGTTCTGGTGTGCCCGTGGCAATGATTTCTCCACCACCTGAGCCACCTTCAGGGCCGAGATCGACAATCCAATCAGCCGTTTTTATCACATCAAGATTATGCTCAATAACAACAACGGTATTGCCACGATCACGCAGTTGATGGAGTACATCAAGCAACTGTTGAATATCTGCAAAATGTAGCCCTGTTGTTGGCTCATCTAGAATATAAAGAGTTTTTCCTGTATCGCGCTTAGACAGCTCGCGGGCTAACTTCACGCGTTGGGCTTCGCCACCAGATAAAGTAGTAGCACTTTGTCCTAAGCGAATATAGGAAAGCCCTACATCTATCAGTGTTTGTAGTTTTCGAGAGAGCGCTGGTACCGCATCAAAAAAGGCGCGAGCGTCTTCAATGGTCATATCCAATACTTCATGAATATTTTTACCTTTATAGCGAATATCCAATGTTTCTCGGTTATAGCGTTTGCCTTTACAAAGATCACAAGGTACATAAATATCAGGCAGAAAGTGCATTTCTACTTTAATTACGCCATCGCCTTGGCAAGCTTCACAGCGCCCACCTTTGACGTTGAACGAGAAACGGCCAGGGGAGTAACCGCGCGCTCTCGATTCAGGTACGCCTGAAAACAGCTCGCGAACTGGGGTGAAAATACCTGTATAGGTCGCTGGGTTAGAACGTGGCGTGCGACCAATAGGGCTTTGGTCAATATCGACAACCTTGTCTAAATGCTGCATACCATGAAAGCTGGTGTAGGGTGCAGCTTCTAAGGTAGTTGCGCCATTGAGTTCTGTGGCAGTAATAGGGCGTAATGTATTGTTAATTAAGGTCGATTTTCCTGAACCTGAAACCCCTGTAATGCAGGTGAATAAACCAACAGGAATAGTTAGGTTGACGTTTTTTAAGTTGTTACCTGTTGCGCCTTTGAGTTCGAGCAGGCGTTTTTTATCAAAAGCGGTACGCTGCTGTGGATAGGTAATTTTCTTTTCTCGGCTTAAATATTGCCCTGTTAACGAGGCGGGGTTGCGCATAATTTGCTCAGGTGTTCCTTGCGCTACAATTTGTCCGCCATGTACCCCAGCGCCTGGACCAATATCGACAACATAGTCAGCTAAGCGAATCGCATCTTCGTCGTGCTCCACTACAATGACTGTATTGCCTAGGTTACGTAGATGTGTAAGTGTGCTGAGTAAGCGTTCATTGTCGCGTTGATGTAAGCCAATGGAAGGTTCATCTAAAATATACATAACGCCAACTAAGCCAGCACCAATTTGGCTGGCTAGGCGAATACGTTGAGCTTCACCGCCCGATAAGGTGTCCGCACTGCGATCCAGTGTTAGATAATCTAAACCAACATTGACTAAGAACTGCAGACGGGCGCAAATTTCTTTAAGAATTTTTCCCGCAATTTCTCCGCGGCGACCGTCTAAGTTAAGTTGCGCAAAATAGTGGCAGGCTTCACCGACGGGCATGCGTACCACTGTAGGCAGCACTTTCTCACCTACCCAGACATAGCGTGCATCACGGCGTAAACGGCTACCTTCACAGTCAGGGCAGGATTGAGTGCTCAGGTATTTGCTTAGCTCCTCACGCACGCTGGTGGATTCTGTTTCACGATAGCGCCGCTCTAAGTTAGGGATGATGCCTTCAAATGGATGGGCGCGTTGTACTATATCGCCACGGTCATTGAGGTAGCGGAACAGAATATCCTCTTTACCTGAACCATACAGAATCCGTGTTTGATCCGTTTTGCTAAGCTGCTTAAATACGGTATCGATATCAAATTGATAATGCTTAGCTAATGAGCTCAGCATTTGGAAATAGTAAGCATTGCGTCTATCCCAGCCGCGAATAGCCCCTTCACCTAAAGTAAGTTCGGCATTGATTAAGCGCTTAGCATCAAAAAACTGTTTTACGCCTAAACCATCGCAGGTAGGGCAAGCACCTGCTGGGTTATTAAAAGAAAACAGCTTAGGTTCAAGTTCACTAATGGAATGCCCGCAATGAGGGCAAGCAAAGCGGGCAGAGAAAATTATTTCATCTAAGTTTTCCCCTTCCATTGGAGCGATCAGAGCAATACCGTCAGCCAAGTTAAGTGCTGTTTCAAATGACTCAGCAAGGCGTTGTTGTAAATCGCTGCGCACTTTAAAGCGGTCAATTACAACTTCAATGCTGTGTTTTTTTTGTTTATCTAAACTGGGGATATCATCTAGCTCATACAGACGCCCATCAATGCGTGCGCGAACAAAGCCTTGAGCGCGTAAGTTCTCAAACAGAACCAGATGTTCACCCTTACGCTCGCGAACAACAGGCGCTAACAACATAAGCTTAGTGCCTTCCTCGATAGCTAATACTTGGTCAACCATTTGGCTTACGGTTTGTGCTTCTAATGGTAAGTCATGATCAGGACAATGGGGTATGCCTACACGAGCATAGAGTAAGCGTAAATAATCATAAATTTCAGTAATGGTGCCAACGGTTGAGCGAGGGTTGTGCGAGGTTGATTTCTGTTCAATAGAAATGGCAGGAGATAAGCCTTCAATGCTATCCACCTCAGGTTTTTCCATCATCGATAAAAATTGGCGGGCATAGGCTGAAAGTGACTCTACATAGCGTCGCTGTCCTTCTGCATATAAGGTATCAAAGGCCAGCGAGGACTTTCCTGAACCTGATAGTCCAGTGATCACAATCAGCTTATTGCGAGGAAGCGTTAAGTCGATGTTCTTTAAGTTGTGAGTGCGTGCACCACGAATTGAAATATTTTCCACTATCCTATCTCGCACAAGTGCTGTAAAAGTAACCAGTATAAAGCAATGTGATGCTGCGGCAAAACGTTTGCCCTGTTAGAATCGGCAAAGTTATTTTTAGGGGGAATCATGCAGAAGTATAGCAATGATACGCTCACTCCACAGGAGATGCGTGCCGCAGGCGGTTTATCACTGGTTTTTGCTTTTCGCATGCTAGGTATGTTTATGGTGTTGCCTGTAATGATGACCTATGGAACATCGTTGCAAGGTGCGACACCAGCACTATTAGGCTTTGCGATTGGAGCCTATGGTTTAACCCAGGCGTTATTACAGATTCCCTTTGGTATGCTGTCTGATCGCTTTGGGCGTATGCCTATTATTTATCTAGGTTTGCTGTTGTTTGCTTTAGGTAGTCTTGTAGCAGGCTATTCTGATTCTATCTGGGGCGTTATTTTGGGGCGCATTTTGCAAGGTACAGGTGCAATTTCCGCCGCTGTAATGGCGTTACTATCGGACTTAACAAGAGAACAGCACCGCACCAAAGCGATGGCCATGATAGGCATGAGCATAGGCTTATCCTTTGCTATAGCTATGGTGATAGGCCCTTTGCTAACCAAGCATTTTGCATTGTCAGGTTTATTCTATGCCACAGGCATAATGGCGTTAGTAGGCATTGTTATAACGGCCTTGGTAGTACCTAAGCCGCAACAACGCCTAAGAAATCGCGAGGCTGGCGTTAACCTTCAAGTCTTTATGGAAACCTTGAAAGATCGTCATTTATTGCGTTTGGATTTTAGTATTTTAATTTTGCATAGCTTATTAATGGCCAGCTTTATAGCACTACCTTTGCAGCTTGTTGAACAAGGTGGGCTAGCTAAAGAGCAGCATTGGTGGGTTTACCTTGTGGCTGTCTTGCTTGGCTTTTTTAGTATGATTCCCTTCATTATTATTGGCGAAAAAAAGCGCCAAATGAAGAAAGTATTGATTGGAGCAGTCACTGCGCTGTTATTGATAGAACTCTACTTTGCTTGGCTGGGGATTAATCTAGTATTGTTGGTTATAGGGTTTATCCTGTTTTTTTGTGCATTTAATTTGTTAGAAGCTTCATTACCTTCTTTAATAAGTAAGCAGGCACCAGCAGGTAATAAAGGTACTGCAATGGGTATTTATTCAACTAGCCAGTTTTTAGGTGCGGCCTTAGGTGGTATTTTAGGTGGCAAGCTTTTAGCCATAGGTGGAACTGAGCTGGTATTTATTGGCTGTGCAGTACTGGCAGTTATTTGGCTGTTGCTGGTATGTACAATGCAAGAACCACCGTATGTAACTAGCATGCGTCTTAATGTGGTGGATACAAAGGATACTGCTGCTTGGCTAAAGGAACTAAATGCCCAGGAAGGCGTAGCAGATGTGAGCTGGGTTGAAGAAGAATCTGCTGTCTATATTAAATTTGATACACAATTAGTAAATCGAGAATCGCTAGAGCGTATTGTGCCTTGTGTGCAAGCGTAACTGAGGAGAGCAAGATGGCGCGTGGAATTAACAAAGTAATTTTAATTGGTAATTTAGGTAATGATCCTGAAGTGCGTTATATGCCCAATGGTAACGCTGTCGCTAACATTACCTTAGCCACTAGTGATAGCTGGCGCGATAAGCAAACAGGACAGATGGTCGACCGTACTGAATGGCACCGTGTAGTGTTTTTCGGCAAATTAGCAGAAATTGCTGGGGAATACCTACGTAAAGGTTCAAAAGTTTATGTCGAAGGCCGTCTGCAAACACGTGAGTGGGAAAAAGACGGTGTGAAACGTTACACCACAGAAATCGTGGTAGATATGGGCGGTACCATGCAAATGCTGGATGGTCGTAATGATAACCAAGAGGCTGGCTCACGCCCTGCGGCATCACGCCCAGCACCACAACCTACTGCTGCGCAACCACAACAGCCAGCGTCATCACGCCCTGCGGCTCAACCAGCTCCAGATTATGATAGCTTTGATGACGATATTCCGTTCTGAATGACATAAAGTAATTATTGTTAAGTAATTCATAATCAGGTTTGTTTAATAGATTGGTTTTACAGGCAATAAGTGAAAAATAAAGCCCTTTGAGTGTGTAAACATTTGAAGGGCTTTTTTGTTTTAGATAGTTTTGTCTCTTTATAAAATCGCATAATAATTAATATTATAAAAATAGAGTTTTATGGCTATCCTTTTTTTGTCAATAAGGGTGGTGTAATGAAAATAGAGCTAGTCACACACAAAACGGGTGAACAAATACCAATGATGCTGGATGATTCTGGTATGCCTGTTGTCTTACCTAATGAGTTTATTCTTGCCAGACGCTCCCTCAGTACAAATACATTGGTTCGGAATTTGAGAGAGCTTTCAGTGCTCTATCGCTGGCTGGATAAATCGAATTGTGACCTATCTACGAAATTGCTGGCTCAAAACTCATTTAACGAAGCGGAATTAAAAGGTGGTTTGATCGAAGTGTTAAGAATTGATCAGGAAAAAGGGCGTATAAGTGCAGTAGCGCCTAATACCTTCAATCAACGGTTAACAACTATCCGACAATTTTTCAGTTGGTGCATGGACGTCCTGACTAGTCAGCTGCCCCTATCTTCCTTGGACTATGAGCGTTTAAGGGAGAGAAAATCATTTTTGCTTAAAACGCTCGGTGGTAGCTTTATGTCTGCCACACCAATGAGAAAGAGTCTTCGAAAGGGCCTAAATGAGTCAGAAGTTGATTTCTTGTTTGCGGTATTGCACCCCAATGCTGAGCAGGGTTATGGGCGAGATTCTGCTGTAAAATTTAGAAATTATGTATCTGTTGGGCTGATGCTATTTTGTGGTTTAAGGCCAGGTGAGCTGCTTAGCCTCAGGGTAGAGGATGTCCAGGTTGGTGCGATTTCGGCGATAAAGGTTGAGCGTAGACCTGCGGACCCACTAGATGTAAGACGACCGAGGCCTCAAATAAAGCGCAATGGTCGAGTCATCCCGATTGAGAATAAGCAGCTTGCATTTGCTTTGAATGAGTACATTGTTACTTGGCGTGAAGTACTTGAAAGTAAAAGCCAAGACGAATCAGACTATTTAATCTTGAGTGATGAGGGTTCGCCTTTGTCGCAATCCTCAATTACACAGTTCTTTCAATTGTTGCGATCGCAATACGCAGACGATCTTCCTGAAAACTTAACGGCCAAGTCTCTCAGGCATACATTCTCATCCCGTCTTGAACGGGTGTTGCGTGCTTCAGGAATGGATGAGCAGCGCAGAAGGGAAGCCTTAGCCTTGCTTCGCGGCGATAGTAGTTTGGATTCACAAGATACTTACATAGCCCAGGAAGTGGAAGAACAGGCAATCAAGTCACTGAAGCGGTACCAGGCTGAAATAGTGTCAGGGAGGACGCCGGATTGAATACTAGATTATCGAAACCTCAGGCCGTCGAGCAGTCTTGACCTGAGATAGAGAAGCTAATTACCCGTGAAGGAAAGGAAGTTGATATATCCGGTGATACTTGGAGATTGCCCTATTCTGCGAGGGATAATTCAACCCTGAATTTCACAAAGATAACTAACTCTGAAATCAGAGAAGCGTTCAAAGACCATGTTGCTGACCGACTTAAACGAATATCCACCCATGCGGGTTATGCTGCGTATCAGGATGTTTGGAGAGAAGTTCTGAGACATTGGGGGAGCCCAGTATCTCAAGTTGATACTGAGTCGCACTTAATTGGTCTGTTTGAAACCGCTATCAATCGCGCCCGCTCACGAAAAAGGTTGTGGGCAATGTATAGGCCCGTACAGTGGTACATTTGGAGTGCGGACAACAAGTCAGAATGTGGCTTTTCGGAAATTTATGCGCAAGAACTTGAGGCATTAGAGTTGCCAGGGAATCCGAAAGGAGAGGCTGTTCGGATGGAAGATTCCGAAAGTGGTCCTCTGCACAAGTCTCTTGAGCTACCTCTGTTAATCAATGCACTTAAATCGGATGAGGGGCGATCATTAGAGTATTTGCAGCAGAGGGTTGTGGTTGCGCTCTCAATAGCATTTGGACGCAATCCAGCTAACTTAACTTTTCTGCGTGAGTCTGATTTTGAATGTCTGGTTCCCGGAGGTGAGGACCCCTGCTACATCATTCGCATGCCGAGAATTAAAAAGCGATTTGTAAATCCAAGAGACGATCTTTTGGATGAATATCTCGATCCGCATTTTGGTGCCATGATTGAGCAGTTGATTGAAGTCAGTAAGTTAGTTCCGCTGAGCTTTGCAGAGAGGGCCTTTGTGAATCCGGAAGAGCGACCATTGCTTATTAACAGGAATGGAAACAAAGCCGCCATTTTATCCAAAGACATTGATAACGTATTTAATCTGACAAGCAGCGATATAGCTCGTTTGCTTAGTGCGTTCGTGAAACGTCATAACATTATCTCGCCGCTTACTGGCGAGCTACTGCGCGTTACGCCAAGGCGGCTACGTTATACCTTGGCAACTGGTTTAGCAGCTGAGGGAATCAGTAAGCGTGAGCTGGCCAGAATACTGGATCATACCGATACCCAGCATGTGCAGGTTTATTTTGAAATGGCTGGCAGAATTGTCGAGCACCTTGATAAGGCAACCACAAAAGCCTTTTCGAATTACCTAAACTTTTTCAAAGGTAAAGTCGTCGATAGCGATATTGAGGCGGTCAATGGTGATCGTGACGACAAGCACCTAATCTTTGTTGACGAACAAAATCCGACGGTACAATCCGATATCGGAGTTTGTGGCGAATCTAGCGTTTGCCACCTCGACCCGCCATATTCTTGTTATTTGTGCCCTAAATTTCAGCCCTACCGACATGCTGATCATGAGCAGGTGTTGGATTGCCTATTGGCGAGTCGGAAAGAGCGACTTGAAAAATACGAGAACGCTCGCCTAGGGATTCAACTCGACGAAGTGATATCAGCGGTAGCACAAGTTGTGAAAATCTGCGAAGAGGGTCAAGAGAATGTCTGATGGTCGCTCGCAACGCAAAGCTAAAGTTATACCCTTTATTGATCGTTTAGAACGCGATCGGAATGCGAGTTTACAAGCCCTAGTCAGCAAAGCACAGCTTTTGAAGTTAGATGGTTTCGGGTCGGTTAAATGGCATGAATCGAATTGGAATATAACATCTGGCAGACTTGTGAAGCTGACAGGAAAAAATATCAAAGCTGCGTCTTTTGCCTTTACCTTATCACCAAAATTAGGCGCCGAGCCTCTAGTGGATAGTTGGAGTGAAGTTTGTAAGGCATTATTCGTTTTAAGATTTCATAGAAAGCATCAGTCAACGCCCAATCAGCGTAACTTCATAACAGCAGTCGGTTATGTTGCTGCGGCCGCAACTCAATTGGGCCAGAAACTACTCAACCTGACTCCCGAAGCACTTGATAATGCATGCGCGTTAATTTCAAAACATTACCGCGAGACGACGGCATATAACCTCCATAAACATATTGCAGAGTTCGCAGCACATTGCGATGCCAACGGTTTGTGCCGGGCTCTGTTGCAATTTAAATACGCGCGAATGAAGCGCCCAGCGAGCACGGGCGGTTTAAGCCACAAGCGGCTTGATGATCCAGAGGTTCTTGAGACTAAATCGGACAAATTGGTTGAGCCAAAAGTATTCCGTGTAATTGGAGAGCTTTATCAAAATGTACCGAAAAGTCATAAATACCGGCTGTATGTTTTGTTATTGACTTTGCTTGCGTGCACGGGGCGACGGTTTAGTGAGGTTTCACTTTTACCAAATCAAACACTGTCTGTTGATGACGAAGGGAACGGTTATATCGAGTACCTCCCGCGCAAAGCAAGTCGAGGAGACGTATTCACTCCGAAACGCAAATTGTACCTACCTTCAGAGGTTAAACCTATTGTTGAAGAAGTGCTTAACGAATTAGCGGAGCTCACCAACGCTGCTCGCGAGACGGCAGAAGAGATGCATAAAACCCGTGGACCGGACTTACGCTTTTTGGAGCGATTTCCGCGTGAACAGCGGTTCTATGCTAGCGATCTAAGGGAACTGGGGATTAGTAATACAGCATTAATTTCAACGGGTTGGCTTCGCAAACAAAACCTAGCTTGGGCAGACGCCGATGCGTCAAACAAACAAGGAAAACGTTCACGAAATCCAATTCATTTCACAACTAAGGAGGGTTTGAGAAAATACTGCGCTCGTGATTTTTCAGACGCCTATCTATCAGCCATTCACACAGATCAATTTGGTAAAGAATATTATCTGAAGGATTTACTATTCCTCCGGCCGCTCGGTCTTTCGAGTGGCACTTATGCTCATTGGTTGGCGACCAGCTGCAGTCAGTCAATGTTTTCGACATTCCTTCGTTATTTTCCAGACCTCGCTGCAGAATATGCCTCTGCTAGCGTTGAGGTGGATTTCACCAGTCATCATTTTCGACACACTCTCAATACTTTGCTTGATGAAGGCGGTTTGAGTGATCTACTGCAGACGGAATGGTTTGGTAGAACGAATCCACGCGACACAAAAGCGTATCAGCATACCTCACGAGAAAAGCGAGCGCTTATGCTGCGCCAAGACATCAAGAAAGGGCTCGTCGGCGGACAAATAGCAGAACAGATTCAAGCAATTCCGGTTGACGTTCAGGACGCTTTCCTCAAAGCAAGGGTTCAGGCGGTGCATGATGTCGGTACTGGTATTTGTATCCATAATTTCTCGCAAACACCTTGTGAGCGCCATTTGCAATGTTCAGCAGACTGCAAGGACTATGTGTGGGCAAAAGGCGATGCTGGACGATTAGAAGACTTAAAACGGCAATATGCACTCACGGCAATTGCTCGAAAAAACGCTGAGCAGAAAATGAGTAGTCAAAAGCCAAAGAAAAGTGCCGACTGGCTTGCGCACAATGATAAAGAACTTAAAACCCTAAAAACCCAATTAGCGGACAATGGGGTTGAGCATTTTGACCCTGAGCAATATCTAATCGAGGTGAAACATGGCTAAGCGTTTCAGACGTATGTCGGATAGTGAAATCAATACCATTGTGGCGGATTTAGATCGTTGGGCTATGGGAGAACTTGGTTCCAAACTAACTTGGGCTGTGCTAGAAGAGCGCTTTGGCTTTAGTCGCCAGTCGCTCCAAGCTAAATCTGAGATCAAGGCCGCCTATGACAACGCCAAGCGAGCATTGTCGGGCGGATTGGTGAAAACCAAAGAGCAGGCCACTAAAGAGGCCGAAGAGCTTCAGGTAGAGGTAGATCGCCTCAAAGCGGAGCTAGATGCCTACAAGCGAAAAGAAGAGCTATGGCTGCGCCGCTGGCAGCAAATCGCCTTTCATGTGCGGCAGAAAGGGATACAGATGGCTAGCGTTGATAAGGCCCCACCAGAAGGGGCTGAGCTGCCCTCAAACACTGAAACCGCGCAGATACTCCGGCCGTTTGATAAGGAAGTTCCACCTTCAGGGAGGGTTTAGTAGGCACTAGTCTGGAGATTTTAAACTTGACAAAACTTGACTGCGGCATATACTTCGCGCATGCAAAAAAGACTAAATACAGATAAAGCACAGCAGGCGATCGATAAGGTAGGGTTAACCCAAACTGCCGTCGCGGATGCTCTAGGCGTAACCAAAGAAGCCGTTTCCCAGTGGCTTTTGCACAAGTCTTTTCCCCGACCTAACAAGCTACTTCAGTTAGGCAAGTTGTTAAATCTCTCTTTTGATGATTTGGTCATCAAGGAAGATCCGCACGCCCCGAAAGTGGCATTCCGCAAAATGCGCGGTACCAAAACCAAGGATTACCATATCGAAAAAGCGCAAGAGATTGGTCGCTTTTTGCGTCACCTCGTGCCCTATTTGCCGTTTGACACCTTTGAAATGCCGCCGGTACTCAAGTCGCCGAGCTGTGATTATGACTATCTTCGAACGGTAACAGCGAAAGTCAGAGAAGATATTAATCTTGGCCCGGTGGAGTGTGTGGATTTCACGCATTTGATTCGCCGCTTCAGCGAACTACAGGCCGTTGTGGTCCCAGTTATGTGGGGAGCAAAGCAGCGTCATGAAAATGCAGTACACATACACCTTCCTGACTCGGGCAGCACATGGGTATACCTGAATCTGGATACCAATACCCATGACTTCAAGTTCTGGATGGCACATGAGTTGGGGCACTGTCTTTCGCCAAGCCTTGAGGGTGATGACGCGGAAGACTTCGCCGATGCTTTTGCCGCGAGCTTGCTTTACCCTCATGAATTAGCGGAGCAGACCTACGAAGTGTTGGTTAAAAAGCCGTCGACTGCTGCAAAGATCAATACGTTAAAGCAGATGGCAGAGCAGCAGGTAATTTCCCCAAATACTATCCTTCAGCAAGTTAACAAGTACGCAAAGCGGCTTGGTAGAGCTGAAATTATAATGGGTAATTCCTTCTTTGGTGCGGTAACCAAATTTAACCAGCAATTCCTAAATAT
The DNA here is from genome assembly GCF_047470865.1 of Pseudomonas sp. F1_0610. Lineage (NCBI taxonomy): Bacteria > Pseudomonadati > Pseudomonadota > Gammaproteobacteria > Pseudomonadales > Pseudomonadaceae > Pseudomonas > Pseudomonas sp. F1_0610. Next base: position 179,443 of record NZ_JAZDRH010000002.1, on the reverse strand, counting down.
CAGCGAAGCCCTGTTCGGTGATAATGAGCTGGACGAATACGGCAAGCCAAGCGCGCGCGACTACATCGAAAAAGTAGAAGGCGCATTTGAAACTCCTTTCTTCGACCTGCTCCGACAATATCTGAAAGAGCACGATAAAGGGCCAGGTTATGTTCAAACTGTGCTGGATATGCCACTCCTCGATGCACGGAGTATCCACGCAGAGTTGACCTGATGCCGCAATCGAAAATCCTCGTGGATACCAACGCCTACCTAAGGTTGGCTAAAACCATACGCCCCTTACTGTTCGTGCCCTTTGGGGACAACGAGTATTGCCTGTACATTCTGCCTGAGCTCAATGAAGAGCTGGCTGGCAGAAAACTACAAAGCAAGTTCCCCTGGGTGGATAACGAGGAATTCGCCGAGAATCGCAAACATTTCCCCAAAATCAGCAAAAAACAAAAGAAGTCCATTCAGCAAACCTTCGAATACGTCTGGGATCATGTGCAAACTGAACTGCCTGGGCCATCCCGCGTAGATGCCTGGTATATCGCCTATGCATTGGAGTTGAGTGTTCCTGTTGTGACGGACGATCAGGATATGACTGATTTGGCCAAAGCCTTCGATGCGCAGGTCATGCCAACCTTAGAGCTGCTCAAAATCATGCTGGACTGTGGTCATGCAGACATGAAGACCATCAATGGCCTGGTCGAGTTCTGGAAGTACTTTTCAGACATGCCTGCCAACTTCAAGGCCGACTACCAGCGCCTGTTTGGCGATCAATAAGCCTGAAAACCGTTCTTGCTTGACCTCTCTCCCAGATCCTATATATTGACATTCTTGTACTTTTTCGACACCTTCGACATAGCTGAGAAATCTCGTCATGAGTGACCCTATATTGACCATCAAAGACGTGGCCGATTACCTCAAGGTGAATGAACGGACCATTTATCGACTGGCCGCAAGTGGTGAACTACCGGGCTTTAAAGTGGGTAACTCCTGGCGATTCAAACAGAGAGAGCTGGAGCAATACATCGCCGCCCAGCACAACCGCGCTGGTGTCAGCGAAGCAATGAAATCAGCAAACAGTAAATCAGAAGATAACTAGGAATCTGGCCCCATGGCACAACTGGAAAACATCGAAGCAATTGAAAAACGCCTGTGGAAATCGGCTGATACCCTACGCGCCAACTCCGAGCTGGCCAGTAACGAATACTTTTTGCCGGTGATGGGGCTGATCTTTCTGCGCCATGCCTACAGCCGCTATCTGGCGGTGAAAGACGAGGTTGTCGCAAACCTGCCCAGCCGTGGCGGTAAAACCCGCGAGCTTACAAAAGAAGATTTCTCTAAAAAGAGCGCCATCTATCTCAAGCCAGAAGCACAGTTCGACTACCTCATTGCTCTGACGGATGCTGATAATCGCGCCGAAGCCATTATTCATGCCATGGACTCCATCGAGGCCGATTACACCAACCTGCGCAATCAACTACCAAAACAGGAATACAACAACATTCCCAATGATGTATTAGGTATGTTGCTGCGTACGCTCAACCCAGAAGAGCTTAAAAAAGCCACGGGTGATATCTTTGGCCGTATTTACGAATATTTTCTCACCCAGTTTGCCGATCAAGGTGCGCACGATGGTGGTGAATTTTTCACGCCGGTATCGTTAGTGCAGTTGATTGTGAATGTGTTGGAGCCAGATCACGGCAAAATTTTTGACCCGGCTTGCGGTTCCGGAGGCATGTTTGTACAAAGCGCCCACTTTATGGAGCGTCACGCGCAAGACCCACATGAACTCACCTTTTACGGCCACGAGAAAAACCGCGTTACAACCCGCTTAGCTAAAATGAACCTGGCCGTACATGGACTCGAAGGCAATGTAGAAGGTGGTGAAGCCGCCATTACCTACTATAACGATCCCCACGAAGGCCTGTTCGGTACAGTCGATTACCTAATGGCCAACCCGCCCTTCAACGTGGATGAAGTCGACGCCGATAAAATCAAAGGCGATAAGCGCCGCCTGCCTTTCGGTTTGCCAGGCGTGAACAAAAGTAATAAAGTTTCCAATGCTAACTATCTGTGGATTCAGTATTTCTACAGTTACCTGAATGATACGGGCCGGGCGGGCTTTGTCATGTCATCCCAGGCTTCCAGCGCCGGGCGGGATGAAGCTAAGGTGCGCGAGCAGCTAGTCAAAACCGGTCATGTGGACATCATGGTCGATATTCGCGGTAACTTTTTCTACACCCGTTCAGTTCCTTGCCAGTTGTGGTTCCTGAATAAAAACAAGCCTGCACATCTGAAAGACAAGGTGCTAATGCTGGATGCCCGCAACGTCTACCGCAAAGTCACCCGCAAGATTTACGACTTCAGCCCAGAGCAGCAACAGAACCTGACTGCCGTGGTCTGGCTATACCGTGGCGAAGGCGAGCGTTTTGTTGAATTAGTTAAACACTACATCGACAAGTCGATTTTTGAGGCTCATAACTGTGAAAAGCAGGGTGAAAAATCTGAAGAGTTAGCCTGCGAGCCAATACCAGACTTTATCACTCAGTTGGGAAAATTCGGCCAAGCCTTTCAACCCTTTATGGACAAACTGGTGCAGGGCGGCGTTAGTGTTGAGCCTTATGTCGATTTTCTGAATGCCAAAGGCTCGGTCGAAAGCGGTTGGTCCGCGTTTCAAATCCTGACCAACGACCTGCAGAAATGGTGGAACGAATACGACTATAACGATGCTGCCAGCCTGCTGGACTTCATCGATAAAGATACCTGCCTAAAAGACCTGGCCGAACAAAGCCGCAACCTGATTAAAGAAATCGACCTGACTTATAAGTTGGCAACCCGCGTGATTGAACTGGCCGAAGCCAATGGCGCAAAAGACAGCGAACTCTGGGATAACACGCTGTTAAATGGTCGTGGCCGTAGCAATTTAAAGAAAACCGCCGATGAAGCGCGCAAGCTGGCGGTGGAACAACTCAAGCAGGTGCGTTACTTCTACAAGCAAGCCCATTGGTTATTAAGCCGCTTCCCGGAAGGTAAGCTGTGTGATGTAGAAGGCTTGGTCAAACTGGTGGACATCAAAGACATTGAAGCCGCCGACTGGAGCCTAACGCCCGGCCGCTATGTGGGTGTGGCACCGGAAGAAGTGGATGAAGACTTCGATTTTGAAGAAGCACTGCGCGATATTCATATTGAGCTACAAGGTTTAAATGCCGAAGCCGCAGAGCTGGCCGAAAAAATTGCCCGTAACTTTGAGGAGTTGGGGGTATGAGCATTATCGAATGTCAGCTTAAAGATGCATTGGAGTTAGCGTACGGAAAGTCCCTGCCGGAACGTAACCGAAAAGAAGGCATAGTGCCGGTTTATGGCTCAGGCGGCATAGGGGGCTATCACAGTGTTCCTTTAGTGGAAGGTCCAGGAGTTATTGTTGGACGAAAGGGTACTGTTGGGTCGGTGTATTTTGAGAAGAATGACTTTTTTCCGATTGATACAGTGTATTTCGTTCGACCATTTTTAGACAAAATTTCTTTAGAGTATTCATATTACCTTTTAAAGAATTTGCCACTTGCGAGTTTAAATTCAGATGCTGCTGTACCTGGTTTAAATCGTGATAGGGCTTACTCGCTACCCATTAGGTTACCTAGCTCAGATCAACAAAGTCATATAGTTAAATTTTTAAGGAGCTACGACGACCTCATCGAAAACAACCGCCGCCGTATTCAGTTGCTGGAAGAATCCGCTCGCCTGCTGTATCAGGAATGGTTTGTTCACCTACGCTTCCCCGGACATAAGCAAGTTAAGATTACTGATGATGTGCCGGAAGGGTGGTCAAAGGAACCTTTAGAGAACTTACTGGTTCTTCAGCGTGGGTTCGACTTGCCTGTTTCCAAACGTATAGAAGGAAGCGTTCCCATCTATGCATCCACAGGTATTAATGGATTCCATAATGTGGCGAAGGTAAAAGGCCCTGGTGTCGTCACGGGAAGATCTGGTTCACTGGGAACGGTAATGTATGTTGCTAAAGACTATTGGCCACTCAATACGACATTGTGGGTGAAGGAATTCAAAAAAGCGTCACCCATATTCGCAACATATTTGCTAAGAGCAATGAAGCTTGAAGGCTATAACGGCGGTGCGGCTGTTCCCACATTAAATCGAAATGACGTTCATAAGGTCGATGTTCTGTGCCCTGAATCGAAATTAATGAATGAATTCGAAGTTCAGGTAGAAAACATTTTCAAACAGATAGACAAACTAAAAGAATATAACGAGAAGCTAGCCCAAGCACGTGACCTGCTACTACCCAAACTTATGAGCGGCGAGCTAACCGTGTAAATCAAGGAGTGATCATGAACCGTTCCCAAGCCCAACAATTATTACAAACCGCGCTAGCTAATCCCGCCGCCGAATTCCGAGATGGACAGTGGGAGGCCATTGATGCACTGGTGAATCATCGGCAGAAGCTGTTAGTGGTGCAGCGAACCGGTTGGGGTAAAAGCTCGGTTTACTTTATCAGTACCAAAATTTTCCGCGATCGTGGTATGGGGCCAACCATTATCGTATCGCCTTTGCTGGCCTTGATGCGTAACCAAATTGAATCTGCTGCTCGACTTGGCATAGTCGCCGAGACGATGAATTCAACCAATACTGATGATTGGCGTTCGGTAACTCAGCGGATTCTGAATAATCAAATCGACTGCTTGTTGATTTCCCCTGAGCGCTTGGCCAACGATAGTTTTATCGAAACTGTGTTACAGCCGATTGCTGATCGTATCGGCCTGATGGTGATCGATGAAGCACACTGTATTTCTGACTGGGGCCATGACTTTAGGCCGGATTATCGCCGTATTGTGAATATTCTTCGTCAGCTGCCTGCCAATACACCAGTGCTGGGCACTACGGCAACGGCGAATAACCGTGTCGTTGCAGATATTCAAACCCAGTTAGGAGATATCCAAATCCATCGTGGCCCGTTGATTCGCGAAAGCCTCGCCTTGCAGACCATGGTGTTACCGGATCAGGCATCTCGTTTAGCTTGGCTAGCGCAGGTGATACCCACGCTGCCAGGTACTGGCATTGTCTACACCCTGACGGTGCGAGATGCAGAACAGGTTGCTAAGTGGTTAAGTGCTAATGGCATAGACGCCAGGGCCTATCATGGCAGCGTTGAAGCTGAGGGTTTTGAAAACAGCAACGCCTACCGTCAACATCTGGAAGAATTGCTACTCAACAACCAATTAAAAGTATTGGTGGCCACCACAGCGTTGGGTATGGGGTACGACAAGCCGGATTTAAGCTTTGTAATCCACTATCAAGCGCCAGGCTCTATCGTTGCCTACTACCAACAGGTGGGCCGGGCTGGGCGCGGTATCGATCATGCTGTGGGCGTGCTGATGTCGGGTGTGGAAGATCAGGACATTCACGGTTTTTTTCGAGATTCGGCTTTTCCTTCAGAAGCTCACGTGAATGAGATCTTGTGGGTTCTGGAACAGAGTGATGGGTTGTCGATTCGCAGTATTGAAGAGCAAACCAACCTGCGTCATGGGCAAATAGAAAAAGTATTAAAGCTGCTGAGCGTGGAGAATCCGGCTCCTGTCATCAAAGACGGAAGTCGCTGGGTCAGAACCCCTGTTCGCTACCAGATGGATCATGCCCGAATTGCTCACTTAACCGGACAACGTGTGCAGGAATGGCAAGAGGTTCAAGCTTATCTGGAAGGTGCTGGCTGCAAAATGACCTTTCTGAGGCGTGCGCTGGATGATCTCGATCCTACGCCTTGCGGTAAATGTTCGTCTTGCCTGGGGCGGCCGGTGATCAATGAACCAGTTGATCCTGCATTGGCGCATCGCGCAGGCACCTTCCTCAAACATGCGGAAATGGTAATCGCCCCAAAAGCACAGGTGGCGGCCAATGCGTTTCTGGAATACGGCTTTCGCGGCAATCTACCCCAGCAACTTCGCGCACGGGAGGGCCGTGTTTTATCTCGCTGGGGCGATGCCGGTTGGGGGCGAACGGTTGCTGATAACAAACATGCAGGGCGTTTCAGTGATGAATTGGTCGAAGCCATGGCGGAAATGATTCAGCGGCGTTGGCAACCCAATCCTGCACCGCAGTGGGTGTGCTGCGTGCCATCGCGTAATCATTCTGAACTGGTACCTGATTTTGCTCGCCGGCTGGCTGCACGATTAGATCTACCGTTTGTGGATGCAGTTAGCAAAGTCAAAGATAACCAGCCGCAAAAATGCCAGCAGAATCGCTTCCACCAATGTCGCAATCTGGATGGTGCGTTTGCTGTGACTCAGCTTTATCAGGGGCAACCGGTTTTGTTAGTGGATGACATAGTGGATTCAGGCTGGACGCTGACGGTCATCGCAGCACTCCTACAGCAAGCAGGTAGCGGTGTGGTTTACCCCGTTGCGCTTGCTTCTTCTTCGGTAAAAGACTCATGAATGTATCCCGCTTTTCATCAGCTGATGGCTCTTTACCAGCTAACGGCTCTTTGTCGCCCATGGCGCAAGCGACCTTGCTGCTGACCAGTTACTTTTCGAAAGCCAGCAGCGAAAGCGCCAAGCCGCTTACTAACGCAGAGTGGGGGCGCTTTGCCTTATGGTTAAAAGAAAAGTCCACCACACCGGCCGACTTGTTGGTTGCCGATCCGAAAGCGTTGCTGCAAGGCTGGCATGATGTGCGTATCAGTGCCGAGCGAATCATTGAGTTGCTGAGCCGTGGTCATAGCCTCGCACTGGCCATGGAAAAATGGCAACGGGCAGGCCTGTGGGTGGTCACCCGTTCCGACCCGGAATATCCAAGGCGTTTAAAGCAGCGGTTGAAAACGGACTCTCCGCCAGTGCTGTTTGGTTGTGGTAACAAAGCCTTGTTGAATGCCGGTGGCTTGGCGGTTATTGGGTCGCGCAATGCCAGCGAAGCTGATTTGGCTTTCACCGACGAAGTGGGGGCTAAAGCAGCGGCAGAGGGTATTGCCATTGTCTCTGGTGGTGCTCGGGGTGTCGATGAAGCGGCAATGCAGGGGGCTATGAAACAAGGCGGTGTGGTGATCGGCGTAATGGCCGATAGCCTGCTAAAAGCAGCGACCAGCAGCAAGTGGCGTAAAGGTCTGTTGGATGGCCATGCAGTGCTGGTATCGCCTTTCTACCCCGAGGCGGGGTTTAGTGCGGGTAATGCCATGGCTCGTAATAAATATATCTACTGTCTGGCAGACAGCTCTCTGGTGATTCACTCCGGTAAAAAAGGTGGCACGCTCAACGGAGCAGAAGAAAATCTGAAAAAGGGATGGGTGCCGCTGTGGGTTAAACACACGACGGACAAGGATGCCGCCAATGCCGATTTGGTCACCAAAGGTGGCCGTTGGCTGGAGGCTGATAATACTCAAGCCTTCAAGATTGCGGAATTAATGTGCAATGAAAGGGGGCGTGTAAATCAGGTGAAGGAACAAATGGGCGATCTCTTTTCCATGCCTGCACAGCCCGAATTGTTTGCCGAGACTGAGTCTAATCCTGAGCCAGAAGCTGGGCCTAAAGAAGACGTTATCCAGTCAGTACGCGAGATACTCGTTAGCGAAGGCCAGACAGAGATTGAGGCTGTTCCAGAGCAGGCCACCGAAAGCGAAGCTGCCCCATCAAGCCCTGTCGATTTCTATCAGATGTTCATCTCCGAACTTCAACACTTGGCTGAAAAGCCAGTAACCGTTGATGCGCTGATTGAAAGCACACAGCTTCATAAGTCTCAGTTAACTGAGTGGCTGAAATGTGCTGTTGATGACGGGGTAGTGAAGAAGCTCAATCGCCCTGTACGTTTTCAAGTCAAGAACAAGAAATAGAAGGATTTGCTCATGGCCATGACAGAAGAAACCCAGGTTCAGGAAGTCACTGCAAATTATTTGTTGAATCAGTTGCAGTGGGATGAGTCTATTTTTGGCATGTATGAAAAGCTGGGCAAGGAAGGTGATTTAGGCCGGCTTTCAGAGCAAGAGGTTGTGTTAACGCGCTATTTGGGCGAGAAACTGATAGAACTCAACCCTGGCTTGCCGGATGTCGCCTATCAGGAGGCGCTGCGCGTGGTTTGTGAGATGCCAACATCCATTAATATTGTTGCTGTGAATAAGGAGAAATACTCCCTTCATAAGAATGGCGTAGAGGTGAGCTTCCATAACGAAAAAGGTGAGCGGGTAAAGAAACGGCTTCGCCTGTTTGATTTTGACAACTACGAAAATAATCATTTCTTGCTGGTCAGAGAGTTTTGGATCAAAGGCGATATTTATCGTCGCAGAGCAGACCTTGTTGGCTTTGTGAATGGTATTCCGCTGCTGTTTATGGAGGTGAAAAACGTTCACAAGGATATTCGTGCTGCCTATGAGCAAAATCTTGCCGATTACAAAGACACCGTCCCGCACCTCTTTTACCACAATGCCTTCATTATTCTGGGCAATGGCATTGATGCCAAGATCGGCTCGGTCTCCAGCAAATTTGAACATTTTAATGACTGGAAACGTTTGAACGAAAGTGAGCCTGGTGTGGTGGATATGGAAACCTTGTTGAAAGGTACCTGCTCCAAAGCCAATCTCATGAACATTTTTGAGAACTTCACTCTGTTTGACCAGAGCTCGGGCCGCCTGGTAAAGATTATTGCCCGCAATCACCAATATCTTGGTGTCAGCCGTGCCATTGATGCCGTGATTAATCGTGGCGAGCGGATGGGTAAGTTGGGAGTTTTCTGGCATACCCAGGGCTCTGGAAAGTCCTATTCGATTGTCTTTTTCGCTCAGATGGTGCATCGAAAACTGGGTGGGAACTATACCTTTGTGGTGCTGACTGACCGAGAAGATCTCGATACACAGATTTATAAAACCTTTGCAGGCTGTGGCTTGGTCGACAACGATAAAGACCCGTGCCGCGCCGATAGTGGTAAAGACCTGAAAGAGCTGATCGGCCAGCAAAAAGCCTTTGTGTTCACCCTCATTCAAAAATTTAACGAAAAAGTCGACCCTAAAAAGCCTTATTCCGAGCGCGACGACATTATCGTCATCACCGACGAAGCTCACCGCACGCAATATGGCACCTTGTCGTTAAACATGCGCAACGCCTTGCCCAATGCCAGTTTTATCGGCTTCACCGGAACTCCATTATTTAAAGATGATGAGATAACCAAGAAGGTTTTTGGTGATTACATCTCTACCTATGACTTTCAGCGGGCTGTCGAGGATAAAGCGACAGTGCCCTTGTACTACGATGCCCGTGGTGAAGAATTGGTATTTACCGATGAAGATGGCAACGAGCATACGGTTGCGGACCCCAAAGGCATCAATGAGCGCATAGCGGAAAAGCTGGATGAGTTGGAAATTGAGGATGTAGACGTTCAGCAAAGGTTGGAGCGAGAGCTGAAGCGTGATTATCACATTATCACTGCAACCAGCCGACTGGATCAGATAGCACGTGACTTTGTGGCTCATTATGCCAACGCTTGGGAAACCGGCAAGGCGATGTTTGTGTGCCTCGACAAGATCACTTGTGTACGGATGCACAAATTGATCGATTTTTACTGGCAACAGGAAATTAAAACCAAAGAAAAAGCACTTTTGTCGGCTACGGATGAGCAGGATCTAGCTTGGCGAGAGCGGCAATTGGCGTGGATGAAAGAAACGCTGATGGCGGTTGTGGTCAGTGAAGAGCAAGGTGAAGTCGCCAAGTTTGAAAAATGGGGGCTGGATATCAAGCCTCACCGCCAGTTGCTTAAAGCAGGATTTGAACTGGCTGATGGCTCTCGACTGGACATGGAAGAAGCCTTTAAATCCAGCGAACACCCTTTTAGAGTCGCCGTTGTCTGTGCCATGTGGCTGACCGGATTTGATGTGCCCACACTTTCTACCCTCTATTTGGACAAGCCTTTGAAGGCGCATACGTTGATGCAAGCTATCGCCAGGGCTAACCGAGTAGCGGAAGGCAAGAATAACGGTTTGATCGTGGATTACTGCGGGATACTGAAAAACCTGCGTAAAGCATTGGCAACCTTCGCCGGTGCTGGAGATGAGGGTCATGGCGGAGGTGAGGGCGAAAATGAACCCGCCAAGCCCAATGAAGAGTTGTTGGAAAGTCTGAACGAGTCGATCAGTTTTGTTGCTGAGTTTTTACGAAAGTATGATTTTGAACTAAGCCGGATTATTACAGAAACAGGTTTTGCTAAAAATGCAGCGATCGCTCAAGCCAAGGAAATCATCAATCAAAATGACGAAACACGGAAACGTTTCGAGGTAATGGCACGAGAGGTATTCAATAAGTTTAAAGCCTGCATAAACGTGCCGGGCGTTAATGGTTATCGTGATTTGCGCGATGCCATCAACGTACTTTATAAGAGTTTGCAGGCAGACAAAGAAAAAGCCGACATCTCCGACATCATGAAGGAGCTGTACGAGATTGTTGACGGTAGCATCGATACCACCCATAAAGTCAAAGAACCGAAACCGGATGGTGATCGAATTTACGATATCAGCAAGATCGATTTTGAACGGCTCCGCCAGGAGTTTTCTAGATCAGAGCGAAAGAATACTACAGTGCAATCGCTCAAGCATGCGGTTGAGAAGAAGCTAGCCAGGCTCATGATGCAGAACCCGTTACGTACCGATTATCAAGAGCACTACGAAAAATTGGTTAAGGAATATAACCAGGAAAAGGATCGCGTTGTTATTGAAAAAACCTTTGAGGCACTGTTAAAACTGAATGAAGAGCTTTCTCATGAAGAGAAGCGCGCAATCAGGGAATGCTTGGACGAGGAGTCTTTGGTATTGTTTGATCTCCTTAGTAAGCCGAATTTGCAGCCAAAAGAGATTGCCAAGATCAAACAAGTCGCCACTACGTTGTTGGCAACGCTAAAGGCAGAGCGGCTGAAAGTTGCGAACTGGCAGCAGAAAGAATCGACGCGCGACGCAGTTAAGCAGCAGATATTTGATTTTCTTTATGATGAAAGAACAGGGTTACCCGTTGAGCAATATGAAGAAAATGAGATTTCAGATATCACTGAAAGGGTGTTTCTTCACATATATCGGGCGTACCCCGAACTGCCATCGCCCATTTATGGGTGAAGAATTACGCGGAGTTACGCATGGTTTGCGTAATTACGCATATGATGCGTAATTTGAGGCAACTCTATCCCAAACCTAAAATAGGCCGGTTACCTGCCGGATGGTGCCTTGGTCTAATGAGCTCTTAGTCGGTGACGGCTTGAAAGCGGGTGTAAATACCAAGGTTTGACATAGAGTTGATGGCAAGAGCGGGAAATGGATTTTATTTCGCCGAGATCTTGCTAAAATGCGATTCAATGTTCGGTAGAAACAACCAGCCTTCCAATACCCGCCTTTTTGATTTTGGGTGTTGGAGCCGCCTGAGTTGATCAGGTGCTGTCGCTGAAAGTGTCAAGATTCTATCTTTACGCTTGGCGGCTAATACTTCCACAGTACCTGCCCAGGAAGTTGACAATATTGGGCTTAACTTAACAGCTTTGGCTTTCTTTATGATAAAAGCCAATATTTTCAATGGGTTGAATGGTTTGTTTGCTGCTTTATGTGAACTGCCGTTTTAAGGAGCAACAATAGCTATGCGTTCACGTTTGGTATTACTAGGTGGTGGAAATGCGCTTGGGCGGGCTGTTATGCGTTTGGGGGCAGAGGATGACATTAGTTTCGTATCGCCTAGGCCAGACGGACATACATGGGATGTACAAGGTCTAGCTGATGTCCTGCAGCAAGTGAAGCCGGATGTGGTTATTAATCTTGCCTATTACTACGACTGGTTTCAAGCCGGCGCTATTGATCCTGCGGTGTTTCCTGAGCAGGAAAATGTAGTCACCGCCTTAGCTAAGCTGTGTGCACAGCATAATTGTGCGCTGTTGCAGCCATCAAGTTATCGTGTATTTGATGGCTCTCGCACTACTGCTTATACCGAAGAAGATGAATGCAGGCCGTTAAGCGAGCGTGGTAAAGCGCTGCTGCGTATGGAGCAGTCTGTTCGTGAGCATTCTGCGAAACATCTGATTCTACGTTTTGGCTGGTTATTAGATGATAGTCATTCAAGCTTATTAGGGCGCGTTTTACAGCGGGCGCAAGAACATATTGCATTAGAGTTGGCTGATGATAGGCGTGGTAATCCTACGCCTGTTGAGGATGCTGCTCGTGTCATTTTAGCTATGCTTAAGCAGCTAGACTGCGGTGCTCAATTATGGGGAACTTACCATTATGGGGCGCAAGAGGCAGCCACCTCATTGAGTGTGGGGCAGGCAATTTTAGCAGAAGCGAAATACTGGGTGCCTTCTATAGAGCAAGCCGTTGATGCGCGAGGGCATGCCAGTTTTGGTGATGCTATTATTGAACCTCAGCATGGTGTTTTAGATTGCCGAAAAATCACCCATACTTTTGGCATTAAACCAAGATCTTGGCGGGCTAGTATGTCTGATTTGCTGCATAGCTATTATCGTAATGCTAATTAGTAGCTTAGTTTTTGCTAGGCAATAAAAATGGGCGCTTAAAGCGCCCATTTTGTTAGCTAACAAATCTTAGAATTTGTAGCCTAGGCCAACCATGTAAACCCATGGTTTAACGTCGATACCAACTTTGGCTTTGCCTAATGCTGTTTGCACAGAAGCATCAGTGTTGATATCAATATAACGAATTTGGCCGTTAATTAAGAGGTTGTCAGTTAGCATATAGTCAGCACCAATTTGTGCTGCCCAACCCCAAGAGTCTTTAACTTTTAGTTTACGATACTCACCTGGACCATTTTTTGCGCTGCTTGAAACTTTTTCATCAAAGAACCAAGTGTAGTTAACACCTAGGCCAACATAAGGTTGGAATTTCCAAGAGCCATCCATTGGGTACCAAACAGCACTTAAAGTAGGTGGTAAGTGTTTGAATGTACCTAACTTACCATCTAAGCCATCAATGCCAGTGGCAGCATCAAGCCCAGCTACTTTTGCAGTGTGTTTAAATGGAGTTGCTGCAAGTAACTCAATACCAATGTTATCAGTTACCATGTAGGCAAAGTTTAAACCTAGCTGAGTATTATCATTAAGTTTAGCTTTGGTGCCATCAATTTTAGCGCCATTAACTTTGATTTTGCTACTATCTTCATTAGTAGTAACAGTTACAGCACCTGCACGAACAATGATGTCGCCTGCTTGGTGAGCAAAAGCGGCTGGAGTAGCAACTGCTAGAGCTAGCAGAGACGCTGTGAATAAAGACTTACGCATATTAATGCTCCCTTTTGGTAGCGTTCTTGGTGTGTGTCGCCTTAGTTTGCCGTGTGCTGAGCAATAAGATTTGACATAGCTCAAGATGGCAAGACTTTGAATAATTTTTGCGGAACTTTTTATGAAGTTGTCACAAAGATTAGTCGTGGCAGTATGTAAAGCCGATTAATCATGGCGATTTTTAATTATCTAATCTGTGCTTAGATCAATATTTTAATAAATATCTAGCTAACCAAGCATTCTGTTGCGTAAAAGAGTAAAATGCCCGCAGATTATTCTTTTGGAGCCTTCCATGTCTCGTACCAGCCTTAGCCGTTTTCTTATTGAGCAAACTCGCGCTCGTCAAACTCCTGCTGAATTGCGCTTTTTGATTGAAGTAGTAGCACGTGCTTGCAAAATGATTAGCCACCAAGTAGCAAAAGGTGCCTTAGGTGGAGTGTTAGGTAGCATGGGAACCGAAAACGTACAGGGTGAAGTACAGAAAAAATTAGATATTTTATCGAATGAAATTTTGCTAGAAGCTAATGAGTGGGGTGGCCACTTAGCAGCTATGGCTTCTGAGGAGATGGAAAAAGCCTATCAAATTCCAGGAAAATATCCGAAAGGTTCATATTTATTAGTTTTTGACCCACTTGATGGCTCAAGTAATATTGATGTCAACGTTTCCGTAGGTACTATTTTCTCGGTGCTGCGTTGCCCAGATAAAAATGCCGCAGGCGGTGATCTTAGCGAAGATGCTTTCTTGCAACCAGGTACAGAACAGGCAGCGGCAGGCTATGCGATTTATGGTCCGCAAACTATGTTGGTGCTGACCTTAGGTGATGGCGTTTATGGGTTTACACTGGATAGTGAAATGGGATCTTTTGTGTTAACCCACGAAAATATGCGTATCCCTGAAACAACGGCTGAATTTGCTATTAATATGTCTAATATGCGCCACTGGGAAGCACCAGTAAAAGGCTATGTTGATCAGATGTTGGCGGGTGAAACTGGCGAGTTAAAGAAAAATTATAATATGCGCTGGATTGCCTCTATGGTGGCGGATGTGCATCGTATTTTGACGCGCGGTGGCGTATTCATGTATCCACGTGATGCCCGAGAGCCAGAAAAACCAGGCAAATTACGTTTATTGTATGAAGCCAACCCTATGTCATTTATTGTTGAGCAGGCAGGTGGCGCTTCAACCAATGGCTACCAACGCATTTTAGAGGTTCAGCCTCAAAGCTTGCATGAGCGTATTGCCGTATTCTTAGGTTCTAAAGAAGAAGTTAAGCGCATTACGCAATACCATATTGATGCGCAAAAGTAATAAATTACTGTGTTGATAATGCCGAGCTTAGCTCGGCATTTTTAGCTAAGGAGAAAAGATGAAGGCATTAATTCAACGCGTAACTCAAGCCCGTGTAGAGGTTGCTGAAAAAACGCTAGGCGAAATTGGCCAAGGCTTATTGGTATTGCTAGCGGTTGAGCCACAAGATAGCGAGCAGCATGTTGATAAAATGTTGCATAAGCTATTAGGTTACCGTGTTTTTAGTGATGCAAATGGCAAGATGAATCTTTCAGTAAAAGATATTCAAGGCGGGCTATTGTTGGTGTCTCAATTTACCTTAGCCGCTAATACTCAGTCTGGCATGCGCCCTAGCTTTTCTAGTGCGGCTAGCCCTCAGCTAGCTGAACAATTGTTTAATAGTTTGGTAAATAAAGCTCAACAACAGCATCAACAAGTAGCAACAGGGCAATTTGCGGCAGATATGCAAGTGAGTTTAGTTAATGATGGGCCTGTGACATTTTTATTGGAAGTTTAAAAGCTCAAGTTGTCAGCTTGAGCTTTTAAGTGAGAGGTTATTTCTCTTTTTTCAGCAAGCGTAAGCTGTTTAAGATGACTAACATGCTGGCACCCATATCGGCAAAAACAGCCATCCACATAGTGGCACTACCTGCTAAAGCTAGGGCTAAAAAAACCAGCTTAATGAATAAGGCAAAACTAATATTTTGCACAAGAATGCTGAAAGTACGTTTGGATATACGAATAAATTGCGGCAGCTTATTTAAATCATCATCCATTAACGCAACATCAGCCGTTTCTATTGCTGTATCTGTTCCTGCTGCGCCCATCGCAAAACCAATATCTGCTTTAGCCAGTGCAGGCGCATCATTAATGCCATCACCTACCATACCTACGACTTGTTTAGTTTGTAACTGGGTAATAGTCGCTAGTTTGTCATTCGGCAATAGTTCGCCGCGCGCTTGTGTGATGCCTGCTTGCTGCGCAATAGTATTGGCAGCGTATTGGTTGTCACCACTGAGCATTAAGCTGTCCACGCCTAAGGCTTTTAGCGCTTGCATGGCTTCTTTTGTACTGCTTCGAATGCGATCTGATACCGCAAAAATAGCCAGTACACCCGTTTCAGAGGCCAGACTAACGCAGGTTTTTCCTTGCTGTTCAAAGGCCAAAATTTGATCAGTTAAGCGGCTGTCGGCCAGTTTTAACTGCTGCATTAAACGCAAGTTGCCAAGCCAATAGGTTTTACCTTCAATAATACCTTTGCTGCCTAAACCCAGTAGCGCTTCAAAGTCAGTTACTGAAAATTGAGTGGGAGATTGCTCTGCTAAGCCTTGGCTGACTGCCAGTGAAACAGGGTGATCAGAACGCTGGCTAAGGCTGTAAGCAATGTCAGTTGCTGCTTGTTTATCTTCTGCTAAAAATAGACTGTCTGTGAGAGAAGGTTTGCCAACAGTTAAGGTTCCTGTTTTATCAAAGGCAATGGTTTTAAGATGGCGGCCTTGTTCTAAGTAGGCGCCGCCTTTGATTAAAATACCTTGGCGCGCCGCGCTGGTTAATGCGCTAACAACAGCGACAGGGGTAGAAATAACCAAAGCGCAAGGACAGGCGATAACCAAAATAACTAGCGCCTTATAAATCCAATCTAACCAAGCTCCTGCAAAAAATAGCGGCGGAACTAATGCAATCAGCAAAGCCAGTAGCATGGCTGCCGGAGTGTAATAGCGAGAAAAATTATCGATAAAACGTTGGGTCGGGGCTTTGCTGCCTTGAGCTTCTTCAACTAAATGAATAATACGTGCCAGCATGCTGTTATTGGCTAATGCACTGGAACGATAGAGTAGCTCATTGGAGGTGTTAATAGTGCCAGCAAATAATTTATCGCCTAGCTGTTTTTCTACTGGGATACTTTCCCCAGTAATAGCCGCCTGATTTACACTAGATTGTCCCTGCACAACTTCGCCATCCAGTGCAACACGTTCACCAGGGCGCAGGCGAATAATAGCGCCTAAAGGGATATCTTGAGCAGGCGTTTCTACCCAGTTACTTCCCTGTTGGACTAAAGCTGTTTCTGGTGTCATTGCCATTAAACCTTGCACCGCATTGCGTGCACGATCTAAGGATCTGGCTTCTATCTCCTCTGCAATAGCAAACAACCACATAACCATGGCCGCTTCAGGCCATTGTCCAATAATGACGGCACCTGTTACCGCAATTGACATCAAGGCATTTATATTGAAATTTAAATTGCGTACAGCAATCCAGCCTTTTTTGAAAACATGTGGGCCTACTAAAGCAAGGCTAACTAAGGCTGCTGCAAGGCTGAGCCATTCAAAGCTAAATATTTGGTGCAAAATTTCTGCACCAATGGCAAATACGCCAGCACAAGTTAAACGCCAAATTAAGCGCTGTTTCGCTTGAGCGCTTGCAGCATTATTGGGTTTTTCTTGTGCATAAGGCACGGCCTCTAAACCAACATCGTGCAAGGCTTGAATGATTTGCTCATAAACACTGGCATTGTGATGTACTGTCAAACGACGTTGCATAATATTAAATTGCAGTGCACTTACCGCCACCATAGGTTCAAGCTTCTGGCGTATTAGGCGCTCTTCGGTAGGGCAATCCATTTGCTCAATACGTAGCTCTGTTGCTATGTGCCCTTTTTGCAGTCTAATAGGTTTTTCTACTGGTGAGCTTTGATGCTGCCCACCACAATTTGAATGCTCATGCTCATGCTCATGCTCATGCTCATGCTCATGCTCATGCTCATGCTCATGCTCATGCTCATGTAAGCTTTGTGTTGCACAATTCAGCTTTTCGGCATCTTGATGGCAGCACTGGTTTTTATTCGACATATCCAGCCCCTTTTCATATAGTGGCTAGCATTAAAAACCCTGTAGTAACTACAGAGTCAATAGGTAAGGAACAATAATCAAGAGGATGTTTTATGCGTATTGGTGAATTGGCAAAAAAGACCGCCACTCAGATTGAGACAATAAGGTATTACGAGAAACAAGGCTTACTCCCAGAACCACCACGTAGTGAAGGCAATTTTCGTGAATACCACGCCTTGCATGAGGAACGCTTAAACTTTATTCGTCAATGCCGTTCGTTGGATATGTCTTTAGATGAGATTCGCCGTTTATTGTTGATTAAAGACTCTCCCAGTGCTGAATGTGGCGATGTTAATCAATTAGTGGATGATCATGTGCAGCATGTAGAACAGCGTATTGCCGAGTTGCAAGCCTTAGCACAACAGTTGC
Organism: Pseudomonas sp. F1_0610; assembly: GCF_047470865.1. Classification (NCBI taxonomy): domain Bacteria; kingdom Pseudomonadati; phylum Pseudomonadota; class Gammaproteobacteria; order Pseudomonadales; family Pseudomonadaceae; genus Pseudomonas; species Pseudomonas sp. F1_0610. The sequence continues at coordinate 161,665 of NZ_JAZDRH010000002.1, read as the reverse complement.
ACGTGTTGCGAGATCGTTGTTTAAGCGCTAAGCCAGCAGAGCATTGCGGTATTTTGCAGGAGTTATCTAGCGGTGCAGTAGAGGCGGCTCAGGGTGGAGTTGGACATATTTCAGGCGTACATGGGGTACATTCAAAATAAACGCGCAAGTAACACAGGCACGGCTGTTTCTACGCGCAATATACGTGGGCCTAATTGAATAGGCTCAAAGGCGGCTTGCTGTAGCAGTTCAACTTCATAAGGAATCCAGCCACCTTCTGGACCAATAGCTAGGGTGACGGGTTCGTTGAGCGCGCGAGGGCACTCAGCAAAATCACCAGGGTGCGCCACCAGCTTGCGTGTGTTTTGGCTAAGTTCGGGTAAGCGATCTTGCACAAAGGGCTTAAAGCGCTTTTCAATACTGACTTTTGGCAAATAAGTATCTCTTGCTTGCTCTAGCCCTAGCACTAGTTGCTCGTAAATAGCCTGTTCTTGCAGAAAAGGTGTTTGCCAAAAGCTTTTCTCAACGCGGTAGCTATTAACCAACACTAAATGGGCTACGCCCATGCTAGCAACTGTTTGCAAGGTGCGCTTGAGCATTTTAGGGCGCGGTAATGCCAGAATTAAAGTAAGGGGGAGTTTGGCTGGGCTAGGTTGATTTAAGTTAACCGTAAAACGCGCTTGGGTTGAACTTAATTGAGTAAGCATAGCCGTGCCTTGCAAGCCATTAAGTTTGCCAGCGCGTAACTGGTCGCCTATTTGGGCTTGGTGAACTTGTTGCAGGTGCTGCAAACGACGATCACTAATGATAACTTCGTGTTCATTAATGAAATCATCTGCTGTTAACAGGAGTAGGTTCATTCAACAAGGTCAGTGGATGTGGATTCAGCCGCTCTTTTGGTCATGATACGGCCTAGTAACAAGCCTAATTCAAAGAGAATCCACATAGGTACAGCCAGCAAAATCTGTGATAGAACATCAGGTGGGGTTAACAACATGCCCACAATAAAGCAGCCGACAATCACATAGGGACGTGATTTGCTTACTGAGTCAGCATCAACCACGCCTACAAAAATTAACAAGAAGGTAGCAACAGGTACTTCAAAAGCAAAACCAAAGGCAAAGAAGAGTGCTAAAACCAAGTCTAAGTATTGACTGATTTCAGGCATTACTACCACGCCTTCAGGGCTAACCCCTGTTAAAAAGGCAACCATAATAGGGAAAACAACAAAATAAGCGAAAGCCATACCAATATAGAATAATAAAATACTTGATATCAGCACTGGCACTGCAATACGTTTTTCATGCTTATATAAGCCTGGCGCTATAAAGCTCCAAACTTGGTAGAGCAAATAAGGTACAGCAATAAAAACAGCCAAATAGCCAATGAGCTTTAAGGGCGCAAAAAAGGTAGAAGGTAAGCCAGTGGCAATCATAGTTGAGCCAGCAGGCAAAAGCTCCCGCACAGGAGCAGCGACTAAAGCATAGAGTTCTTGGGAAAAAGGGAATAAACCTAAGAATAGAAGAAATACTACAATAATGCAGCGTAGTAGGCGGCTACGTAGCTCAGTGAGATGCGCAACTAATGGCATCTCTTGATCATTATATTCTGGGTTACTCATGCTTGTTAACTGTCTTTTCCGTAGAAGTAGGGGTAGCTGTCGTAGGATCATCTTCAGCGGCTGGTGTTGGTTGTTCTGTTACCTGAGCTGATTCTGACTCCTGTTGCCTGTGTTCTGAAAGGGTGTTGAGCGCCTCTTTAGTTTCTAGGGCTGTTTTTTCAAGCATTTCGCGTTCTTTACGTAAAATTTCTTCGTTACGTAGTTGTAAGCGTAGTTCTTGGGCCCCTAATTCACGCTCAACGTCAGCTTTAATAGAGTTAAAGCTATTGCGTAAACGACCTACCAAAATACCGACAGTACGCGCAGCTTTGGGCAAACGTTCTGGGCCTAACACCACTAGGGCAACCAAGCCAATAACGACCAGTTCAGAAAAGCCAATATCAAACATGATGTGGATTAATCCTTGCGAACAGGCTCTTCAACTTTGTTATGTTGCACTTGGCCATCAATGGTTTGGCTTTGGTTCTGTTGAAGATTATCTTGTGGCTTGGCTTTTTGTTCCTCGCCGTCTTCGTTCATCGCTTTGCGAAAGCCTTTAAGCGCACCGCCTAAATCAGAGCCGATATTTTTTAAGCGCTTAGTACCGAATAACAATACTACGATGGCTAGAATAACTAGCAACTGCCACATGCTAATGCCCATAATTATCTCCTGTTACTATTTTTCTGTGCGCGAAGCTTTTTCAGTAATACCTGATAAGCCAAAGCGACGTTCAAGTTCATCTAAAACGGCTTGAGGTTTCTGCCCCAAAGCCGCCAGCATTACCAAACTGTGGAACCAAAGATCAGCCGTTTCATAAATAACATCTTCAGCACTGGCGCCATTTGCACAGTCTTTCGCGGCAAGAATGGTTTCAGTTGCTTCTTCGCCGATTTTTTCTAAAATTTTATTGATACCTTTTTGGTACAAGCTGGCGACGTAGGATGAGCTAGGATCAGCTTGCTTACGTTCCTCAATAACTTGCGCAACGCGGCTTAATGTATCGTTACTCATGTTGTGTGCCTTGATAAATTTCATGTGGATCTTTGATAACAGCTTCTACTGTTTGCCAATTCAGATCCTTATCTAGCTCTCGATAAAAGCAACTTTCACGCCCTGTATGACAGGCAATACCGCCAAGCTGTTCTACGAGTAAAATAATCACATCACCATCACAGTCAAGCTGGATTTTGTGGACTTGCTGTACATGTCCAGATTCTTCGCCTTTGCGCCATAGTTTAGCACGCGAACGTGACCAATAAACGGCCCTACCTTCTTTGGCCGTGAGTGCTAATGATTCTGCATTCATCCATGCCATCATTAAAATACGCTTCGTATGCACATCTTGCGCTATGGCTGGAATTAAACCAGTCTCATCCCATTTTAGGTGTTTAAGCCAATCAGTCATAAGTTATCCAAAAACGCTATTCGCAAATAATAGGTTGCTGCTATTAACGACGAATTAATAGGTAAAGCCCAGCGCCTAACATAGTCCAAGTGGGCCAGTTTTGTATATTCATATCTAAACCGATATAGGCGCTACCAATCACTAAAGCACTACCTAAGGCAATATTAAACAATGCTGTATGAGTTTTCTGCTTGCTTTGCTGATCAAAATTATGACTAAAGCGTTCAATTTGTGTACGGGCAGAACGAGCAAGCTGAGGAATTTGCTCAAGCTGTTGGCACACTTGGCCTAATACATGTTTAGGCATCATACGTTGACGCATCCAGCGTTCAAGGTAAGGCTTGGCTGTGCTCCATAAGTCTAAATCTGGGTAAAGCTGGCGGCCTAAGCCTTCAATATTTAATAAGGTTTTTTGCAGTAGTACTAACTGGGGCTGCACTTCCATATTGAAGCGACGAGCGGTTTGGAATAACCGTAGCAGCAGTTGAGCAAAGGAAATATCTTTAATTGGGCGTTCAAAAATAGGTTCGCAAACAGTGCGTATGGCCGCCTCTAATTCGTTGACTTTGGTATCACGTGGAACCCAGCCTGAGTCGATATGCAACTGTGCCACTTTGTGGTAATCACGCTTAAAGAACGCCAGTAAGTTGCGTGCTAAATAGTCCTGATCTTCTGGGGTGAGCGATCCGATAATTCCGCAGTCAATGCCAATATAGCTCGGTTCCCAGGGTGTTTTGGTGCTAACAAAAATATTGCCTGGATGCATATCAGCATGGAAAAAACTATCGCGAAATACTTGGGTGAAAAATATTTCCACACCGCGCTCTGCTAGGCGCTTCATATTAGTGCCTTGATCATGCAGCGCTTGTACGTCCGTAACTGGAATGCCATAAATACGTTCCATTACTAACACTTGAGTACGGCTATATTGCCAATAAATCTGCGGTACATAGAGCAAATCAGAGTCAATGAAGTTTCGACGTAGCTGGCTGCTATTAGCGGCCTCGCGTAGTAGGTCTAGCTCATCGTAAATGGTTTTTTCGTAGTCACTGATCACCTCTTTAGGGTGTAGGCGACGCGCTTCGCTAGATAGGCTTTCAGCAAGGCTGGCTAAACTATAAAGCCATGCAATATCCTGCTTAATAATAGGTCGTAAATTAGGACGAATAACTTTAACAACGACTTCTTCACCAGTACGTAATTGAGCGGTATAGACCTGCGCAATGGAGGCGGAGGCTAACGGTGTTGCTGAAAAGTTGCGAAATATTTGATCAATGGGCATGCCCAACTGATCTTCAATAACAAGGCGTGCTTGATCTGTTGGAAAAGGTGGCACATTGTCCTGCAACTGCTCTAATTCATCAATAATATCAGGCGGCAGTAAGTCGCGACGGGTAGACAGAATCTGGCCAAATTTAATAAATACAGGGCCTAGATTTTCCATAGTGAGGCGCAAGGCTTGGCCACGTGTGATTTGGCTGTTTTTGCGTGGAAACCAGCGCCAAGGTAATAATTTGCCAAAGAGCTTTAAATACCAAGGTAAGGGTAAGGCAAAGAGAAAGTCGTCAAGACGGTAGCGTACAGCCACTTGAATAATACGGATAAGGCGGCGTAGGGCAAGCAGTTTCATAGAACTTAGGCGTCCGTTGACAGCAAGCGCGCTAAACGCGCTTCTAAGCGATCAAGATCAATTTTTAGCTGATCTAGTTGGTTGAAGCGGATGTTAGCTTCATTGTTACCCACTAAATCACGAGATTCCTCGGTAAGGTATTCAGCAATGGCGTGTTCTAAACTCTGGGCGGTTTGCTTTACCCATTGCCCACGACTGCGTAGATGCCCTGCAATTAAACCTGTAGCTACAGGGCCAAGCCAGCGTGATAGGGCGTATTCCCAGTCAAGTTCGAGCGCTTGTAGAGTTTCGGCAAGTTGCATTAATGAACTGGTATTACCTGTTAAATCTACTGCCTCAGCATGCAAAATTTGCGTTTTATTCTTGCTATAGGCCAGTTGCATTAACAGTGATAGCGGAGCCGTGAGGCAGCAGTCACTTTCCCCTTGCCAGTCTGGTGCAAGGGTTAGTCCGTTATCCGTAGGGATCAGAAAAAGGTTAAACGCAGGTTCTAAGCAGTGAATTTGGATAACAGAACCTGAAAGCTGGGCAATTTTTGACAAAGCCGTGCTATCTAAAGCTAAGGTTTGATTTAGCCCTTTTTCAGCTGTTGCAAAAATTGCTTGGCGCAGCATTAAGGTTTGACTCCACGGTGTAGTGCAACGATACCACCTGTCATATTGTGGTATTTGGTTTGCACAAAGCCAGCTTCTTCCATCATGCCTTTGAGCGTTTCTTGATCTGGATGCATGCGGATAGATTCAGCAAGATAGCGATAGCTTTCAGCGTCATTAGTGATTAAACGACCAGCTACGGGTAAGAAACTAAAAGAGTAGGCGTCATAGACTTTAGAGAAGAAACTATTGGTGGGCTTAGAGAACTCTAAGATCAACAAACGTCCGCCTGGCTTTAGTACGCGTAGCATAGAACGAATGGCAGCGTCTTTGTGGGTGACATTGCGCAAGCCAAAAGAGATGGTAACAATGTCAAAATAGTTGTCAGGGAAAGGTAGTTTTTCAGCATCTGCTTGAACAAAACGTACGTTGTTGACAACGCCTTTGTCCATTAATTTATCACGACCTACTTTAAGCATAGAGTCATTGATATCAGCTAACACCACTTCACCTTCAGAGCCTACAATGGCTGAAAACTTGCGTGTTAAATCACCGGTTCCGCCTGCAATATCGAGTACTTTGTTGCCTTTGCGAGCGCCAGAGGTTTCAATCGTAAAGCGTTTCCATAAGCGATGCATACCACCTGAAAGCACATCGTTCATTAGGTCGTAACGTGAGGCAACAGAATGGAAAACTTCGGCCACTTTATGTGCTTTCTCGTTTTCGCTCACTGTCTTGTAACCAAAGTGGGTAGTGCTATTTTGGTCATCTGAGTTGTGCTGTTGATCGTTCATGGTCGCTCACCTAAATCTAATTGCCCCTTATTCTAATCGGCTAAGGTGCGTTTGTCTTGATACGTGGCACAGCTTACAAGGTTACAGCATAAATTTTACAACAGATTCATGCGGATCACGGGATTTTCCAGCTTTTTCCAGATCGCTTAAATAGTCTTGCCAAAGCTCAGCTTGGCGAGTAGCTAGTTGCTGCAAATAAACCCATGTATAAAGCCCGCTGTCATGCCCATCATCAAAGGTGAGTTTAACGGCGTAATTGCCAGAGGCTTCAATGTTGCTCAGTTTAACCTGCATTTTGCCATATTGCAGTACGTAATTACCGTGACCTTGCACTTCGGCTGAGGGTGAGTAAACACGTAAGAATTCAGCAGGAAGCTGAAAATGGCTACCATCGTGATAGGTTAAATTTAGGCTGTTGTTAGCTTTATCTAACTTAATGGTCTTGGGGATAGACATAAATGACCTCAAATGCAATCGGCGCTAGCCTAAAAAACAACTAGCACCGATTGTACGATCATAAGATATAACGTGATAGGTCTTCGTCTTGCGCTAGTTCACCTAAATGCTCATCAACATATTTGGCATCAATGCTTAGTGGCTGATCACCTTGCTGGCTGGCCATATCTGTTGCTGCAAACGAAAGCTCTTCAAGCAGGCGTTCTAGCAGCGTATGTAAACGACGGGCGCCAATATTTTCTGTCTTTTCGTTTACCTGCCAAGCAATATGGGCTAAACGCTCAATGCCACTTTCCACAAATTGGATACGCAAGCCTTCTGTTTGTAACAGGGCAGTGTATTGCTCAGTGAGTGAAGCGTGAGGCTCGCTTAGTATGCGCTTGAAATCATCTGGGGTTAAGGCTTGTAGCTCTACTCGAATAGGTAGACGACCTTGCAGTTCTGGTACCAGATCACTTGGTTTGCTTAGGTGAAAAGCCCCTGAGGCGATAAACAGGATATGATCCGTTTTAACCATGCCTAGTTTAGTGTTAACAGTGCAGCCTTCAATCAATGGGAGTAAGTCGCGCTGTACACCTTCGCGTGAAACGTCAGCCCCAGAGGTATTGCCACGTTTGGCAATTTTGTCAATTTCGTCAATAAAGACGATGCCGTTTTGCTCAACGCTTTCTAGTGCGCGTGCTTTAATATCTTCTTCGTTAACTAAGCGCGCTGCTTCTTCATCACGCACTAGTTTTAGGGCGTCAGCAACACGGAGTTTACGTTTTTTGCTACGGCCTTTATTCATGCCGGAAAATAAGTCTTTTAGCTGGCTGGTCATTTCTTCCATGCCAGGTGGAGACATGATCTCCACACCCATTGGCGCTTCGGCTACTTCAATTTCAATTTCTTTATCGTCAAGCTGTCCTTCGCGTAAACGCTTGCGGAATAATTGGCGAGTGCTGTTATCTTCGCGCACAGGTTCACCTTCCATGCCGCCACGCGCTGGCGGTAATAGGGCGTCAAGAATACGCTCCTCGGCAGCATCTTCAGCTCTATGTTGGTTCTTTTGAATTTCTTGTTCACGCAGCATTTTTACTGCTGCATCAGCAAGATCACGGATGATTGACTCTACATCGCGACCAACATAGCCCACTTCGGTAAACTTAGTGGCTTCGACCTTAATGAAAGGTGCATTTGCCAAGCGAGCTAAACGGCGTGCAATTTCAGTTTTACCAACTCCAGTAGGGCCGATCATTAAGATGTTTTTTGGTGTTACTTCTTGGCGTAAGTCGTGTGGCAGCTGCATGCGGCGCCAGCGGTTACGTAATGCAATAGCGACTGCACGTTTAGCCGCTTCTTGGCCAACAATGTGGCGATTGAGTTCGTGAACAATCTCACGTGGAGTCATAGACATAACAAGTCTCCAGAGCAGGCGTTAAACAGCGCTGTCTAGCTCTTCAATAGTTAAATTCTGGTTGGTAAAAACACAAATTGAGCCAGCGATCATTAGCGATTTTTCTGCAATTTCGCGTGCGCCTAAGGCTGTGTTTTCTAATAAGGCAATGGCAGCCGACTGGGCAAAATTACCACCTGAACCCATTGCAATTAAACCATGTTCAGGTTCAACCACATCGCCATTACCTGTAATGATTAACGAAGCATCTTTATTGGCTACTGCTAACATAGCTTCTAGGCGGCTAAGAGAGCGATCAGTACGCCAGTCTTTGGCTAATTCAACAGCAGCGCGCACCAGATGACCTTGGTGTTTTTCCAACTGCCCTTCAAAACGTTCAAATAGAGTAAAAGCATCCGCAGTGGCGCCTGCGAAACCTGCTAGGACTTGACCGTGATAGAGACGGCGCACTTTTTTGGCATTACCTTTCATAACGGTATTACCTAAAGAAACTTGGCCGTCGCCGCCCATGACGACTTTGCCATCACGGCGTACAGAAACAATAGTAGTCAAGGGAAATATCTCCAAACTATAAGGCGGTATTGCCTATAGTGGAAAGATATGAGGGTGAAAGACAAAGAATTCAAGGAAACGATTGGAAAAACTAAAAAGGCACAGGGGAAAGCTGTGCCTTTTGTCATTAACTGCCTTTACGTTGTTGCGGTAAGAGATTGTTAAAGCCGTTTGCGGAAAGTTGACTTTGTGCACTTTTGAGCTGCTCTTGACTGCTAAAAGGGCCTACCATGACGCGATGCCATGTTTTATTACCGACAACACCTTGCTCAATACGTACATTTTGCCCACTCATTAAGAGTTTAGCGCGCACTGTTTGTGCTTGGTCATGCGTAGGAAAAGAACCCGCCTGTAAGAAGTACTGCACATTAGCACTAGGAGCACTGGCTACTGTAGTTGGTGCTTCCGGCTGAGTTGCGCGAGGTGGTGGTGTTTGTCCTTCAAGAATAGCCTGCGCACGAGCAGCCTCTTGCTGGCGTTGCAGCTCTTTTGCCTTAGCTACTTCTGCAGGTGTTTGCGTTGGTGCTACCTCAGGAGTGGGCGGAACTATCACTTCTGACTCTGGCAGAATAGTGTAAAACTCAAACTTAGGTTTGGTTTGGTTGTTATCTGCTGGTTTGGTCGTTTTGTTAGTGTTTTGTACGCGCTCTGGAGTAGAGCTTGTTTTTTTACCAGGCCCTATATCCATTAATGTCATTGCAAATACTGCAATAAGCGCACCTACCACTAACCAAATAATAGGATGCACAGGTTTGCGCGCGGCTGTTGCTGCGGGCGCTCTGCTAGCACCGCGACGAGCTGCGGGCTTTTTTCTTGCCGCCATTTACATACGCTCCAATGTTTGTAAACCAAGTAGTTCTAAACCTTGCTTTAAGGTGCGACCTGCTAAAGCAGCTAAGCGCAAACGGCTATAGCGAGTGGCTTGGTCTTCAGCAGTGAGGATAGGGCAGTTTTCATAAAAACTAGAGAACTGTCCTGCTAAATCATATAGATAAGTACAAAGCACATGAGGTGTGCCTTTTAGTGCAACGTTGTTAAGTACTTCAGCAAAGCGCGCAAGGCTGGCTGCTAATACCTGTTCTTGCTCGGCGTGCAGATGAATTTGTCCAGGAATGTTGCCATCCATAGTGAAGTCTGTTTTGCGAAATACGCTGGCTACGCGGGTATAGGCATAAAGCAAGTAAGGTGCTGTATTGCCTTCAAAGCTGAGCATTTGTTCAAAGTTAAATGAATAATCACTGGTGCGCGTTTTGCTCAGGTCGGCGTATTTAACAGCACTAATACCTACAGCATGGGCAATTTGTTTTAACTCTTGCTCATCTAAGTCAGGGTTTTTAGCTTTGACTAAGACATAGGCGCGTTCTTCAGCTTCAGTAATTAAGTCAGCTAATTTAACAGTGCCGCCATCACGTGTTTTGAACGGGCGACCATCTGGGCCGTTCATGGTGCCAAAGCCCATGTGGTCGAGTTCCATTTCTGGATGCACAAAACCGGCTTTGCGCGCTAAGGCAAAGACCATTTGGAAGTGCAGACCTTGGCGTTGGTCGACAAAGTACAAAGCACGATCAGCTTTTAACTCGCGGCTACGGTAGCGCATGGAGGCAAGGTCGGTGGTGGAGTACAAATAACCACCGCCAGCTTTTTGTACGATAATAGGTAAGGTTTCGCCTTCTGCGTTTTTAAACTCATCCATAAATACGCATTGAGCACCGTTATCCTCAACCAGTAAGCCTTGTGCTGTTAAGTCAGCAATGACCTTAGGTAGATCATGGTTGTATGAACTTTCGCCGCGTACATCTTGCATACTCAGCTTAACGCCTAAGCGGTCATAAACTTCTTGACAGTGGCTTAGAGAGATATCTTTAAAGCGCTGCCATAGGCTTAAACAGTTGTCATCGCCTGCTTGCAATGCAACAACTAATTCACGTGCTCGGTTAGCGAAAGCTTCATCTTCATCAAAGCGTTTTTTCGCAGCGCGATAGAAACCTTCAAGGTCCGCTAGGTCGGCTTGGCTGTTTACTGTATTTTCTTCCATGAAGGCTAGCAGCATTCCAAACTGTGTGCCCCAATCCCCTACGTGGTTTTGGCGAATGACAGTATCGCCTAGGTATTCAAGGACACGGGCCACTGCATCACCAATAATAGTTGAGCGTAAATGCCCCACATGCATTTCTTTTGCAAGGTTAGGTGAGGAAATATCAATCACAACACGCTGTGGTGTTTTATGAGGAACACCTAGGTGTGCGTCGGCTAAAGCAGCGTCTAAACGTGAGGCAAGGGCGTCGGTATTTTGAAAGAAGTTTAAAAAGCCCGGGCCAGCAATTTCAACCTTGCTGATGTTGCTATTTGCGGGTAATGTCGCAATGATTTTTTCAGCTAAATCACGTGGCTTCATTTTGGCAGGTTTAGACAGCATCATGGCAATGTTACAGGCAAAATCACCATGAGTTTTATCACGGGTATTTTCGACTTGAATATTCGGCGCAGTATCCTCGGGCAGAACGCCGTCAGTGATTAGCTGATGCAGAGCTTGTTGAACGAGGTGGCGAATAATGTCTTTCATAATTAACTCTTAAAATACGACTTGAATGTCGATAGGCATAAACCGTCTATTATCGGTGCAGATGAGGCTGCGCATCAAGTCCGTTTAGAATAGATCAATAGGATCAACGTCGATTGACCAGCGAATACTGCGGCCACTGGGTAACTTTTCAAGGTTGAAGATTAATTGATTTAGCAGTTGATGTAGCTGTTTTCGGTCATTGCTTTGTAGCAGTAATTGTGCGCGATAGCGGCCAGCTTTGCGTTCCATGGGGGCCGGCACAGGGCCAAGTAGTTCAACGCTGCTATTATTCTGTTGATGAATTTGCTCGGCCAGTGTTAAGGCATCATCTAAAAATAAGTTCACTTGCTCGGATTTAAAACCATCGGCACGCAGTAAAGCTAAAAAACTAAAAGGCGGTAGCGCCATGCTGCGGCGTTCACTTAATGCTTGTTGGGCAAAGGCAAAGTAGCCCGATTCAGTCAGCTGTACTAATAGCGGATGGTCTGCCAGTTGGCTTTGAATAATCACTCTGCCACGATCGCCAGCACGACCAGCACGGCCAGCTACTTGTATGATTTGCTGTGCCATGCGTTCACTGGCGCGAAAGTCAGCCGAGTACAGACCGCCATCAACATCTAAAATGATCACTAAGGTTACTTTGGGAAAGTGATGACCTTTGGCTAACATTTGCGTGCCAACTAAAATGCAGGCTTTACCGCTATTTATTATGCCCAGCATTTCATCAAGCGAGCCTTTGCGCTGGGTACTGTCACGGTCAATACGCAGCACAGGTGTTTTTTTAAATATCACTTGTAAGCGTTCTTCTGTGCGCTCAGTACCAGCGCCAATAGGCCGTAAATCAACAGATTGGCATTGCGGGCATTGCCTAGGATGTGCTTGCTGTTCACCACAATGATGACAGCGTAACTCATTGCTACGCTGGTGGTAGGTGGTAAACGCATCACAGCGAGGGCAGCGGCTTGTCCAGCCACACTCATTGCACATAAGCACTGGAGCGAAGCCTCGTCGGTTAATAAAAACCAAGACTTGTTGACCAAGCGCGAGCGTACGTTCGATTTCTTTTTGAGTAGGTGCTGCAATGCCGGCCGTTAAGGGCAAACTTTGAGTATCCATACGAATGAAACTAGGCACTGTTGCGCCACCAGCACGCTGATTGAGCTTGAGTAAAGCATAGCGACCTTGCTCAGCATTTTGTAAACTTTCTAAGGCCGGAGTGGCAGAGCCTAGCACAATAGGAATATTGGCTTGGCGCGCTCTAACAATCGCCACATCACGCGCGTGGTAGCGTAAGCCTTCTTGTTGTTTGTAGGAGGCGTCGTGCTCCTCATCAATAATAATCAAGCCCAGCTTAGGCATTGGCGTGAACAATGCAGAGCGCGTACCTATCACAATATCTGCGTTGCCTTCACGGGCATTAATCCAGGCATCAAGTCGTTGGCGATCATTTACATGGGAATGCAATAAGGCAATACGTGCGTTAAAGCGTTGAGTAAAACGATTAACTGTTTGCGGCCCTAAATTAATTTCAGGAATTAAAACCAAAGCTTGTTTGCCTTGTTCAAGGCAACGCTGAATCAGTTGTAAATAGACTTCTGTTTTACCACTACCTGTAACGCCGGCCAGTAAATAGCAGTTAAAACGATGTAAGTTGCTGGCAATAGCATCAAATGCTGTTTGCTGTTCAGGATTAAAAGATAACGGCGCTTTAGCCAAAATATTTTTACTAGCAGTGGTGTTTTTTGGGGTGCGTTGCTGTTGGTAAGCCAGCCCTTTTTCTTCTAAGAGTTTTAGGCTTTCGCGGTTAATGCTGACTGCACTTAATAACTCATCAGCTAAACCGTTAGGGTGTTGAGCTAATACTTGCAGTGCTTGGCGCTGCCGTGGCGCACGTTTTAATCGAGGATCTTCAAGGTCAGCTTCTTTGGCTGCATGCCAAAAGTATTGTGCCTTGTGTGCTGGCGCTTCACCTTGGCGAAGTAATGCAGGTAAGGCCCAGTTAAACGTATCACCTAAACCATGTTGGTAATAGTTAGCTGTCCATTGGCACAGCTTAAAAATAGGCTCGGGTAAGAGTGGCTGATTGTCTAAAATGGCAATGGCAGTTTTCAGTTTCTCTTTGGGTACATCCGTGTGCTGGCAGGTTTCAACTAAAATACCAATGATATTACGTTTGCCAAAAGGAACTTGTACGCGTATGCCTGCTTGTAGTTGAGTGCTAGAAACACAAGAGGGTGCTAAATAGTCAAATAAGCGGCGTAAGGGCGTAGGCAGGGCAATACGTAAATACAGCTCAGACACAAAAATACCTTTCCACGTTGAGTTATTTGGGGATCAGTGATGGCTAGCAATGTGACTAGTGTACTAGCCTTATACTAATAATTGTTGGCAATCTATCGCGTAAATTCTTAATCTTGAATCCAGTTTTATTTTTCCACCTTAAGGGGAATATGTAATGAGCAAGAAAGTTGCAGTAATTCTATCAGGCTGTGGGTATTTAGATGGCGCAGAAATTAATGAAGCTGTATTAAGTCTGCTCTATCTTGATTTAGCAGGTGCTCAGGTACAAAGCTTTGCCCCTAATATTAAGCAATTACATGTGGTTGATCATCTAACAGGTGAAGCCACCCAAGAGCAGCGTAACGTCCTAACAGAGTCGGCGCGCATTGTACGAGGCAAAATACAAGATCTTAGCCAATTAAAAGTTGAGAACTTTGATGCGTTGGTGGTGCCAGGTGGTTTTGGTGTGGCAAAAAACCTCTCAGACTTTGCTCTCAAAGGCGCAGATTGCAGTGTTAACCTAGAGGTATTGGCAGCGCTTAAGTCGTTTAAAAATGCTGGCAAGCCCGTAGGTCTCATTTGTATTGCTCCAGCGTTAGCGGCTGCTGTGTATGGTGCAGGTGTAAGCTGTACTATTGGAACTGATAAAGCAACAGCTGAAGTGCTGCAAAGCATGGGCGCGCAGCATAAAGACTGCGCAGTAGATGCTATCGTGGTTGATACTCAGCACAAATTAGTGACAACTCCAGCCTATATGTTGGCTGAATCTATTTCGCAGTCAGCCAAAGGTATTGAAGCCTTAGTGCACGAAGTCTTGAGGCTAGCATAACATTTAGCCTAGCTTTCGTTGGCATGAGAGTTAGGCAATCATTGCCATTCGGGTTAAACCTGATAGTGCGCTTTCATGGATAACCTGCGAAACACTGGTGCAATAATTGGCCAGCACCTTAACCTGAAAATGCTTTGCCTGCTCAGAGATAGCGGTAAACAGCACACAGTTTTGTGTCATCATTCCACAAATTTCTAGGCACTCAATATCTTGTTGATTAAGCAACGCTAACAGAGCGCTTTGCTCAAAAGCGTTGGGGAAATGCTTATGAATAACTTGCGGGTTATTCGCCATTAACGTGAGTTGGTCAAATAATGCTATTTCGGGGCTGTCAGCTGCAAATAGCACCGAGCCTTTAGGTGAGATTTGTTGAGCAAAAATAACTAATTCATTGCTCTCATTAAACTCTGCAATCTTAGCTTCAATAGCCGTAACAGTAGCTTCAATATTCCATAAAGGAAAACTACCTGCACGTGAGTATTCACGCTGTGCATTAAGAATCAGTAATGCGCGTTTCATCTTAATTAGCCCTTAGACTGCTCAGTTTTCAAAGATGTAATTGCGTTAATGCTAATTGTTAATTATGACAAATTGATGGCAACAGTGGAGCTGTGGCCGTTTGACAAGAGTAGCTAATCATTATTAAGTATAGGCATTGATAGCTCGCAGAGAAAAACAATGACAATAATGCCTGTAACCCCGCAAATGATTCAGCTTGCACAGCAGTTTATTGATAAAATACCTTTTAATAGATTGTTAGGCATTCAACTGGACGAAATTTCCAGCGAGCAGGTAGTGATGCATCTGCCTATGCGTGATGAGCTGGTAGGTAACCATCTACAAGGCATTTTACATGGTGGCGCTATTTCAACTATTTTGGATGTGGCGGGTGGTGGTATGGCGCTGATGAGCGTTTTTCAAAAATTGCCAGCAGAACCAGCTGTTGAGGAACTAATGAAGTTAGCCCGTATTGGCACTATTGATTTGCGCGTTGACTATTTAAGGCCAGGGCGGGGACAGTTATTTACAGCGAGGGCTACTTTATTACGTAGTGGTAATAAGGTAGCAGTGGTGCGTAGCGAGCTGCACAATGAGTCTGGTGACTTGATAGCCACAGGTACTGGCACTTATTTGGTTGGTTAACAAGAGAGATCCTAGGATCTCTCTGTGGTTAGGTTACTGCGCTGTGGCTGAGGTCGCCTCAGTATTGTTCGCTTGCGCCTTTGGCTCTGGATTGTAAATTAAACCTAGCACAGCACTAGTGTCACGACGGATGCTATCCAGTAGCTGTGGGTTTTTCTCTAAGCTTTGTCCATAAGAAGGAATAATAGCCTGCAGTTTTGGCTTCCATTGATTTTTTGTTTGCTCTGGAAATGCTTTTTCTAATAACTCAAGCATGATATAAGGCGAAGTAGAGGCGCCTGGTGATGCACCTAGCAGTGCCGTTATAGAGCCATCTTTTGATGCAAAAATTTCGGTGCCAAATTGTAAGCTGGCAGCGCCGCCTTCTGGCTTTTTAATGATTTGAACCCGTTGGCCGGCAGTTACTAAATGCCAATCTTCTGCTTTAGCTTTTGGATAATATTCTTGCAAAGCTGTAAAACGGTCGTTTTCAGTAAGCATTACTTGGCTGATTAAGTATTTAACAAGGCTGAGATTTTCAGCGCCCACGGCCAACATGGCGAGCACATTACCCTTATGTGTTGCAGCAAGAAGATCTGTTTGTGAGCCATGCTTTAAAAACTTATTGGAGTAGGTAGCAAAAGGTCCGAATAGTACGTGTTTCTCACCATCTAGATAACGAGTATCTATATGAGGTACAGACATAGGCGGGGCACCTACAGCCGCTTTACCATAGACTTTAACGGTGTGATTTTTAACCACTTCAGGGTTGTTGGTGACTAAAAACTGCCCACCAACAGGGAAACCTGCATACTGATCAACTTCAGGTAAACCAGTGTACTGTAAGAGTTTAATGGCAGCCCCGCCTGCGCCAATAAAGACAAAGCGCGTTTTGATATGGTCTTCTTTACCTGTTTTTAAATTAGTAAAACCAACGCTCCAAGTACCATCATTATTGCGGCTGATTGCAGTAACTTCAGTATTGAGCTGTAAGTCGAAATTATTAGATTTCTTTAGACCTGTAACCAGCTGACGTGTAACTTCTCCGTAGTTCACATCGGCGCCAATCATCATGCGTGTTGCTGCTATAGGTTGATCAGCTTTACGGCCTTCAATAATCAATGGCGCCCAGCTGCTAATTTCTGTAGGGTTATTAGAGAACTGCATGCCATAAAACATAGGATTTTGACGCATGGCAGCGTAGCGCTTAGTTAAGAAGTCAACATCTTTGTCCCAGACAAAAGCAATATGAGGAACAGGATTAATAAATTCTTTAGGGTCGCTCATTAAGCCATGCTTAACTTGGTAACTCCAAAACTGCTTAGCTACTTCAAACTGCTGGGCAATAGCAACTGCTTTGCTAATGTCTATTTGGCCATTTTTTTCAGGCGTATAGTTCATTTCCATAAAGCCTGAGTGACCTGTTCCCGCATTATTCCAACCATTTGAGCTTTCATCAGCCACTTGTTCTAAGCGTTCAAACATGCTGATTTTCCAGTTAGGTTCTAGCTCAGTTAAATACGTGCCTAATGTAGCACTCATAATACCGCCGCCAATTAATACAACGTCTGTAATAGGCTCGCTATCTGTTGTGGCTATCGGACTAGATGCAATAGGTCGAAATAAGAAAATAAGACCTGCAATGCTTATAAGAATTAATAAGCTGAAAATAACTTTGAATAACTTTTTCACGAATAGAGTACCTTTAAAGAGGTCACTTATGGATTACTTAAGCTAGAGTTCCCACAATTATGTTGTGGTTAAAAGCTGTGATAAACCGTGATATATACAGTATAGTTGGTCTATCTTCTAGCTTATTGCTTAATAAAATACCTGAGTTAAATTGAGGGATAAAGTTTTTTTTGTAAGCAATAATATATTTTGCTAACTGCGTTTAATAACCTTATTGTTATAATAGTTATTAAAATTATATATTTATTTTTATTTATATTTTTGAAGGAATTATATGAAACTTTGGATTGATGCTGATGCTTGCCCTCGTTTAGCTCGAGATCAGGTGATTAAATTTGCATTAAAGCGTAAATTTTCAGTAATTATGGTAGCGGGGAGTGCTCAAGCTAAACCTAATTTTGCATGTGTCCAGCTGATAGTAGTACCTGCTGGTATGGATGCAGCTGACGATTACATTGTAGATAATGCTCAAGCAGGTGATTTAGTGATTTGTAGCGACATTCCATTAGCTGCACGTTTGGTTAAAAAGCAGGTGGTGGCGCTAAGTCCGCGTGGGCAAGAGTTTGATGAGCGAAATATGGGGGAGCGTTTAGCTATGCGTAACCTGATGACGGATCTGCGTGATCAGGGACAAATGGGCGGAGGGCAGGCGGCTTACGGTGAAAAAGACAAACAAGCCTTTGCTAATGCGCTTGATCGTCTTTTAACACGGTTAATGAGCGCTTAGTTGCCAGCCGGAAAAGCTTCTAACTCGCGTAACATTTGTTCCGCAATAGGGGAAATGTCAGGCTGGTTATGAAATTGGCCAATCATCATATAGCGTTTTAAGCCTAAAATACCTTGTTGTTTTAATTGGCTATTTAATTTGCCTGTCATTTTGATTTGTGCAAAAGCGCAGGCATAAGCTGACATATCACTTTGTACCATTTCAATAGGCTTAGCTGTATAAAGTTCACGTACGTCTTCTAGATCAAGGCTTTCAACGGGAAGATAGGCTATGCCCCAAACACTTTCGTTTAGGTATTTAACAAGGGTGCTAAAATCCAGTGTTTTGCTCTTGCTTTTACGTATTTGCTCGCTAATTTCGCCAAGCGTGTCATGTCCTTCATCGCTACCAAAGGGCGCTTCCTCATCAGCACAGCAATAGTAGAAGTCATCAGAAAAGTGTTTACGAAAAGCAGGGTGAGAGGTTAATGGGCTAATACCCATTTCAACATCATCAAGATAGATATGCTGGTTAAAATCAAAACTGGTATCTACTTGATAGCCTGATTTGATTTTACTGGCAACCAGCTTTTCTAACGCTATACGGCAGCTTTGCTCATCATCAAATTCTTTAAGCTGATAACGCCCAATGCTGCCGGTTTTGCCAAAGTTGACCACCATTTCATTATCAAGCTGTTCAGCCCACCAAAACTTGTCGCTTTTATTATCTTGATAACGATAGGCGATACTCATAATTTAGCTTCCTTGTTGGTCTCTTTTACGTTGCGCACGTTGGCGCATGGTGATGTTGAGCATTTCTACGCCCAATGAAAAGGCCATGGCAAAATAGATATAGCCTTTTGGCACATGCACATCAAAGGACTCTGCAATAAGTAATGTACCTACAACAATCAAAAATGATAAGGCCAAAACTTTAAGTGATGGGTGTTTCTCAATAAAACGACTAATAGTTCCAGCACAAAGCATCATCACTATCACTGAGCAAATAATGGCAGCAACCATTACGGGTACATGCTTCACTAAACCAACGGCAGTAATGACGGAGTCAAGCGAGAAGACAATATCAATAATGGCAATTTGGATAATAATCATGGCAAAACTTGAGCCGAAGGACTTGCGTTCGCCACTGTGTTCTTCTGGCCCTTCAACGCTATGCCAAATTTCCATAGTACTTTTAAATAATAAGAATGCACCGCCGCCAAGTAAAATAAGGTCTCGACCAGAAATGCCTTTCTCAAAGACAGTGAATAAATCTTTGGTTAATCCCATTACCCATGTAATGGATAACAACAGCATGATGCGCGTAACCATAGCTAAGGCTAAGCCAAAGAAGCGCCCAGCAGCTTGTTGATGTTTTGGCAGGCGACTCACGAGAATCGAGATAAAGATAATGTTATCAATGCCAAGTACAATTTCTAATGCGGCTAAAGTAAAAAAAGCGACCCAAATTTCGGGGCTAGCAAGCCATTCCATTTATTAGTTCTCTTCAGAGGTAGGTAGTGGTCTAGGACCGTGCACATTACGCCAACGGCGTAAGATTTTTTGGAAAAACATGTTGTTGGGAATCTGTAATAAGGCGCCTTTATTTTCCTCACTGGTATCTTCAAGAGTGGTATAGAGGGTGTTGATACTAATGACTCGTCCACGTACACCGGGTTTATCGGCTGCGTCTAATAGCTCCACATGGTCACCAATACGGAAGGGACCAACGGTAAAGATTAACGCTGAGCATAAAAGGTTGGACAGCACACTCCAAGCGGCAAAAAACGCGATAGCGGCAACGGCTACAAAGCCGGTTAAGGCTGCCCATAGCGAGGTAGCACTAACCCCTAGTCGTTCTAAAATGAACATGCAGGCGCTACCAATTATCACCCAGCGAATAGCACCACGGAGTGGTAACATCATGCTAGGTGGCATGTGGTAGCGCTCAGCTAAGCTGGTAAAGCCGCGAGTTAACATGCGTTGAATAAACCAAGCAATGAGTGCTATTAAAAGTATTTGCACGCCAGGGAATAAAAACTCGGCCCATTCTTGAGCTGATTTTTGTACCCATTCAGCGACTATGCCTTCATAGCTTGGTTGTGTATTTTGTTGAGGCGCTGTCATACCCCATTCTCCAAATCATTCTGTAATGTTTCTAGTTTTTCTAAGCATTCAAACCAGTGTTCTTCAACTAGACTTTGTTTGCTCTTTAGTTCGGCTTGCTGTGCTAAAAGCTGCTTAAGTTGATCTTTACGCGAGGCCTCATAGAGGTCAGCATCGCTTAGTTGCTGATCAATTTTATTTAGTTCTTGCTGAATTATTTCTAATTGTTTCTCAAGTTTGTCAGCTTCTTTCTTAAAGGGCGCCAATTGCTGTCGAAGTGCAGCAGCAGCTTGACGTTGAGCGCGTTTGTCTGTTTTTTCGGCCACAGTATCACTGGCGCTTTCTGGTGACTGTTGGCGGTAATCACTTAGCCAGCGGCTGTAATCGTCAAGGTCACCATCAAACTCTTGCACTTTTCCATCGGCTACGAGATAGAGGTGGTCAATGGTGCTTTTGAGTAAATGACGGTCATGCGAAACCAGCAACATAGCACCTTCAAATATTTGTAGTGCCATGCTCAATGCTTGGCGCATTTCAAGATCAAGGTGGTTAGTTGGCTCATCTAGTAATAACAAGTTGGGTTTACCCCATGCAATGAGTGCCAAGGCTAAACGAGCTTTTTCACCACCTGAAAATTTAAGCACGGGTTGATCACAACGATCGCCGCGAAAATCAAACCCACCAAGAAAATCACGCAATGTTTGTTCTTTTTCAGTGGGGGCTAAGCGCTGTAGGTGCAACAAGGGGCTGGCTTTTACGTCCAGGGCATCTAACTGGTGTTGGGCGAAATAGCCAATAGTTAGGTTTTCACCACGAATCAGCTCGCCAGCAAGCAAAGGCACATCACCGACTAGCGTTTTTATCAGTGTTGATTTACCCGCACCATTAGGTCCCAATAATGCAATGCGGGCGCCAGGCTCTAAGGATAGGCGTACATTACTGAGAATGGTTTTATCGCCATGTCCTAGCACGGCTTTGTCCATGCTCAATAAAGGGCTGGAAATTTTATTAGCTTCACGAAAACGAAAGTGAAAAGGAGAGTCCAGATGGGCTGGTGCTAGCTCTTCCATGCGCTCTAAGGCTTTGACTCGGCTTTGTGCTTGGCGCGCTTTGCTGGCTTTGGCTTTAAAGCGGCGAATAAAGTCTTCCATATGTGCTCGCTGCTCTTGCTGGCGCTCATAGGCGATTTGTTGCTGCACAATACGCTCAGCACGTGCTCGTTCATAGGCAGTATAGCCGCCACGATACAGTACTAACTTTTGTCGTTCAAAATGCACAATGTGGTTGACGACAGCATCCAGAAAGTCACGGTCATGTGAGATCAGCAAAAGAGTGCCTTGATAACCTTGTAGCCAACTTTCTAACCATAAGATGGCATCTAAATCTAAGTGGTTGGTAGGTTCATCCAGTAATAGTAAGTCGGATGGGCACATTAAGGCTTGGGCAAGGTTTAAGCGCATGCGCCAACCACCTGAAAAGCTAGA
Organism: Pseudomonas sp. F1_0610; assembly: GCF_047470865.1. NCBI lineage: Bacteria > Pseudomonadati > Pseudomonadota > Gammaproteobacteria > Pseudomonadales > Pseudomonadaceae > Pseudomonas > Pseudomonas sp. F1_0610. The sequence continues at coordinate 140,476 of NZ_JAZDRH010000002.1, read as the reverse complement.
AACAGGCAGTTCCATTTGGCTTTCATGGAAACCAAGACCTGTTAATAGTTTGCGCGCTCGTGAATCGGCGGTGTAGCCGTCAGCTGTATCGAAGTCATGGTGTAAGCGGGCGAGTGCGTTACCATCCTGTGCAGCTTCTGCTTGTACTAGTTCCTGTTGGATGTGGCGTAGATTTTTATCACCATCTAGTACATAGTCAACTGCTTTGCAATTGAGTGTTTCCACCTCTTGCTTCATGTGTGAAATACGCCAGTCAGGCGGAATAAAACAATCGCCAGCGTCAGCAGTGAGTTGGCCTTGCAATAATGCAAATAGGCTTGATTTTCCAGCACCATTGGCGCCCACTAGGCCTACTTTATGCCCTGGGTGTAAGGTGACGGCGGCGTCTTCAAGTAAGCGCAAAGGGCCGCGTTGTAATGTGAGTTCTTGAATTTGGATCATAGGTAACTTAAATGAAAAACCCACCGCAAGATGCTTGGCATTTTATCCTTCAGCGCTATCAGCAAACAGGCATTGAACAGCTCTGTTTAGCGCTACAAGATCAAGGGGTGGATGTTTGTTTAATTCTGTTTGCTGCTTGGCTGGAGCAGCGCTCGGTTAAATGTTCTGCTGACTATATTAACCAGTTACACGCGCAAAGTGAGCTATGGCAATCTAAAATAATTGCGTCTATTCGTAATGCGCGAATAAATACCAAAAAGCTGGCTGAAGAAAATAGCTCATTAGCGCTGTGGAGACAGTCATTAAAAGCATTAGAGTTGCAAGCAGAACAGCTATATATCAAAGACTTACAAGAAATGGCCGAGAGTTGGGAAATTAGCAGCCAACCACAGCGCTGGTTGGGGGCATTGTTGCCCAATATACCTATTGAGCAACTATTGCCTTTATCCTGCTTTAAAAACGAGGTTTTGGACGAGGGCGAAATAGAATAAATAAGCTGTACAGCGCCATAATCACAAAACTAATCATGCTTAATTCAGCAAGGTTTAAACCAAATAAAGACCAAGTAACTTCCGCGCAATCTGCGGTGCCAGACATCATTTTTTTGATGACTTCAACCAGTGGATTGGTTTGTAGTAGAAAATCTAATGGAGGAAGACAGGCGGGCAGTTGATCTTCAGGCAAGCCTTGTAGCCATATTTGACGTCCTGCGGAGGCAACACCTGTGCCTGCAAAGAATAAAGCAAAGAAAGCATAGATACGTTGGCCCAGCGATTTGGGACCATGCAGAGCCGCTATTAAGCAAACTAGGCCAAAAAGTGCTACTTCAGCACGCTGAACTAAGCAGAGTGGGCAGGGGTTTAATCCTTCAAAGTGTTCAAGATAATAAGCCGCGCCAAGTAAAGCAGCTGAACCTAAAAAAGCAATTAGGAATAAAATACGGGTTGAGGGTAAACGCATAGCAATCTCCAGAGCTCACGCGTTGATTATTAATACAAAATGTTAGCGCAACATTATTATTGCTGCGCTTATTTCAGTGTTTAATGAATTCGTTTGACTTCAAATTTCTGGTTTTCTAACAAAACAAGACTTTTCTCAAAAAGCTGGTTACTGCGCTCAATGTCGCCTTGCTGGCGTAGTAAGCGAGCGAGCAGAACACAGCTTTCCACTTGTACTTCAAATTTTAAGCTAGATTCTAAGTAATCACGGGCCTTGCCCCATAATTGGTTTTTAATGCAAATACGACCGAGTGCGCGCAGTAAAGCGGGATTTTTTGGTGCCTGCGGCAACCAGCTCTCAGCGAGCTGTAGCTGACGAGCTAAATCAGCACCAGCAACCTTACCGTACAGCTCTAATAGCTGATCATCTAGCCCATGTTTGAGTGCTTTACGTAACAATTCTTCAGCAGCTGCTTCAGCACCTAAACGGCGTAATTCGCGTGCATAGGCTTCAATCATGCTTTTATCATGGCGTAGATTTTTAGATAAATGCTGCCAAGTATTGGCTAATGATTGTAGTGCTTGTTCTTTAGATTCGGCTTTATTGCTGCTGGCGTTAGTTAAACGGCCTGCCCATGCTTGTTGTTCTAACTGCTGCATAGCTGAATCTGGTAATACATGTTGTTTACGTAGGGCTGGTAATAAGCCCAATAGACCAGACCAGTCTTGCAGTTGGCGCATTAAGGCTTGTAAGCGAATCAATACTTCCTTGCTTTGTGGATGATGCTCATGCATTACTTTTAAGGTTTTTTTAGCTTCTACTAGATCTGCCCGTTTCCATAGAATTTCTGCATGGGCTAAGCCAATTGCCAACTCAGCCTCTGGCTGACGTTCAAGGGCTTCGTTTAATAGTTGATCAGATAATTCAATATTGCCAATTTCTTGCGCTGCTTTTGCCGCGCCAATCAAATAAATCATTGGTTTTTCTTCATTTTTGGCAACACGAGTAAGGTGGCGCAGGGCACGATCCCAACGTCCTTCAGCCAAGTCTAATAAGCCCACTTCAGCAGCGGAGCGTAGGCGGCGATCTTTATTAAGTTGCGACCAAGGGTTAATTACGCCATATGAAACCAGTGTCATCACAATAAGTTTACGTACTAGGTAGACGATGGCGATAATGGCGCTAACAATAGCAATAAAAATCCAGAAGGTTGATTCATAACGAAAATCTTTCCAAGCAATAAATACATAGCCCGAGTCTTTGGCGATTCCAATACCAATCAAACCTGCAATAACAACAACGCAAAGTAAAAGTAAGTAGGTGCGCTTCATAATTAACGCGCCTCCTTATCCGCTTTAGTTTGTGGAGTGCGCTTGTTGATGTAAGCGTTTAGCTCATCCATAGCAGGCGCTAAGTCCGGAATTTTAGCGCTAATAGGCTGTTTTTTCAGTTCTTCTAGCTGGGAAATAAGGTTGGCAGCTTCTGGGTTGCTTTGTTTAAAGAAGCTCTGAATAGTATCAATGGCTTGATTGAGTGCGGCAGTATAAACTTCGGTTTCACCGTTAAAAGCAGCCCACTGAGCTTGTTCTAATGACAGGTTAATAGCCAGGCGCACTTCTAATAGGCTTTTACCAGAAAGAATAGGTTTAATTTTTTCTGTATTGCCTGTTTGAATGCGAACATATTTGCTCATTTCTTGCGTCCAGCTATCCCAGCCTTCCGCATCAGGATCAATAGGGGTTTCATCGCCTTTAAATGAAGGAATAAATGTTTCGAGCTTATTGGCATTCAGACGCAAAGAGTTTAGCCGAATATAAATACCCGTGCGATCCACACGGCCTTGCTGAGTGATATTGGTGATGATGTCACTTAGTGCAACACGTGCATCTTTTAAACCAATATCATCATTTTGCTGGCTTAAAATGCGATCAACATTATTTAACAAAAGCAGGGCACTATCCGTATCTTGCAAAATGGTTAAGCGCAGTGCCGCCATACGTAGTAATTGCTGCGCTTCAGTTAAGCTCCAATCTTGACGGCTTTGGCTAAGCGCACTATTAATCCGCTGATTTAACTGATCTTGCTGCTTTGCTAAACGGGTAATCTGTTCTTGCCAGTTTGTGTTTTCTGCTGGCGGCTGAGAAATCTGTTGGATACGTTGCTCAAGTTGCGCAGTAATACGTTGCTCTAACGCTGCGCTATCAAAGGTAGGTTCAGTTTGACTCTGTACTTGCTCAGGTTGTGCACTTAGTGTGCTCTTAAAGAGATGTAGCTGCACCGTACTATAAGCACCAAAGCCAAGACCTAACAAACCAATGACTAAAGCAATGGGTGCAATTTTATTGTTTAAGCTTGGGTTTTTAGGTTCTTTTGATTTTTTACCCAAACTAGTTTTTGCTGCTGATTGAGTTGCTGTTACTTTAGCGTCAGTCGTGGCTGGGCTCTCTGTTTGAGCATGCTCTTTTTCAGTATCTGTATTAGGTTCTTTTGCGTTTTGGCTCATTGCTCAATCCTTATTTGGTAATGGGCTGTGCTGGTGAAGCGCATTAATCAAGGCTTGGTTGCTGGCGCCTGCACAATCAATAACATAGCTTGCTCCAGCTTGCTGCGCTGCTTTTGCAACACGTGGGCTAGGCACGAACAAGGGTAAATGGTGTAACTCTGGCCAACGATCACCTGCAAGTTGTTGTAGATGCTGCAAGCTTTGTTCACTACTGATACTAATACCATTTAGTTGGTTGTCATTAATACATTGAAATAAGTACTGACTAGGATAATCAGGTAAGTAGCGTTCATAAAGTGCTAAAAAGTCGACTTCTACACCTTTTTGACGTAATTCTTGTGCTAGAAAGTCTCTTCCCGTTGTACCGCGTAGAATAAGTACGCGAGGTGTAAAGGCCGATTCAATTGCCGTAATAAAAGCCGGATGGGCCAGTAAGGCTTCGCTGTCATCTCCTGATTGCGGGTAACTACAAGAAATACCATAGTCCTGCAATATTGCCGCGCTAGCAGCGCCCACAGTAAACCATGGCTGTTCAAGTAAAGGTTGTGCCCAATACTGGTCAATGCGTTCCACAGCAATACGCGCAGCCGGTTTACTCACGACCACAACTGCACTGTAGCGGTCAAGATTTAATACTGTTTCACGTGCAGAGGCTGTTTCAGCTATTTCATGAAAGGCCAATAACGGCATGCTGGTGCTGAATATCTGTATTTCTTGTAGCTGCTGAGCAAGCACTTGGCAGTCTTGCTCAGGGCGGGTTATTAATAGTCGCCAGTTGCTCACGAATGGTTCTCTGGTGCGTAAACTGCTTTGAGTATTTCTCCAGCACCTTGAGCTAAGAGAGCCTCTGCAACAGCTATTCCAAGCTGTCTGGCTTGCGCGCGCGGTAAGCGTTGTTCGGCACGTAGCAATTGACTGCCATCAGGTTGACCAACCAGTCCGCGTAACCACAGTTGATCACCTTCAAGTTCGGCGTAGCACGCAATAGGGACTTGGCAGCCACCATTAAGGTGGGTATTGAGTGCGCGTTCAGCAGTTACGCGATCTGCAGTGTCTTGATGGTGTAAAGGCGCTAGTAGTTTATGTAGTTCAGTATCAGCTGTGCGGCATTCGATGCCCACAGCGCCTTGTCCGCCAGCAGGTAGGCTAGCAGCAACAGGGAGTGCGCTACGGATGCGCTCAGCAAAACCAAGGCGAATTAAACCAGCAGAGGCAAGAATAATAGCGTCATATTCACCTGCGTCTAATTTGGCTAAACGGGTATTTACATTGCCGCGCAAGAAGCGGATTTCTAAGTCAGGGCGTAGGGTTAGAAGCTGCGCTTGGCGGCGTAAGCTGGATGTGCCCACAATGCTGCCATTGGGAAGTGCGTCTAAGTTATCATAGGTGTTGGATACAAAAGCATCGCGAGGGTCTTCGCGCTCACAGATGCAATATAAGTCAAGGCCATCAGGGAAGCTCATAGGTACATCTTTCATTGAGTGCACAGCAATATCAGCTTGGTCTTCTAATAGGGCTGTTTCCAGCTCTTTTACGAATAAACCTTTGCCGCCAATTTTAGCAAGAGGTGAATCCAGTAGTTTATCACCACGACTAGTCATAGGTACTAGGCTGACACTAATATGAGGATGGGCTAACTCAAGCTGAGCCTTTACATATTCGGCTTGCCATAAAGCTAAGGCACTTTTACGTGTAGCAATTCGAATTTCGCGAGAAGACATAGATAGATACCAGTTCAGTAAGCTGTATAAAGCCTTTTTAACGCATCGGCTTTTCTTTTAAATGACAGCATAATAACAGGCTCGCTGAGCTTAGTCCCGTCTAAAGGTAATTGTTAGAGTTCATCCATTAACTTGCGCACACTGGGTACATGGCGCCGGCTAACGATCAGTAGCTCATCCAATTGTTTTAGACGAATTTGTACTTGCCCCACAGCGTTACGTTGCAGACCTTCGATGAAATTACGATTAACTAACGCATTTCTGTGAATACGCACAAATAACTCAGGAAACTCTTCTTCTAATGTTTTTAATGAGTCATCAATCAGAGTTTCACCATCAAGGTGTTTTAAGGTGACGTATTTATGGTCAGCTTGTAGGCAGATAATTTCCTGTACTGGGATCAGCTCTAAACCACGATGTGTTCGTGCGGTTAAGTGGCTGCGGCCTTTTTGCTCTGCTTGGCTAGAGGCTTTAGCTAGTTGATTTAATTGCGTACGATTGATTTTACTGGCATTTTTTAACGCCGCTTCTAGTTGCTCAGCGCGCACAGGTTTTACTAAGTAACCTACGGCACTTACATCAAAGGCTTGGAGTGCAAACTCATTATGGGCGGTACAGAAAATAATCGCAGGTGGCGTTGGTAATCCACTAAGGCGTGCAGCTACTTGTAACCCATCTAGCAAAGGCATTTGAATATCTAACAAAATAATATCAGGTTGGTAGCGCTCAACAAACTCTAATACCTGTAACCCATTAGTCGCTGCTTCAGGGGTGAGTTGATGGCCTGCAATATTATTAATGAGTCGCATTAAGCGCTCGCGGGCCAAGGATTCATCATCAGCGATTAATATTTTCATGGCGTTTGCTTTGCCTCAAGTGAAGGTTTTGCGCAAGGGTAGCGTAGACGTGTGATATAACGATCATGCTGCTGGCTTGCTGATAAAGTAGCATTCTCTCCAAACAATGCAGTAAATCGAGCCTGAATATTCTTTATGGCAATCTGCGTTCCGCGTTTTGATGTAACCACAGCCTGTTGTGGCATTGGGTTACTTATCATTAGTTCAAAAAAACCTTGTTGGCAACTGGCTTGAATATGAATTAATCCGCCAGAAGGTGAAGCTTGTATACCATGTACTATCGCATTTTCTAGCAGAGGTTGTAATGTTAGCGGAGCGATAGGCAAGTTATCAGGGATATTACTACAATCCCAAGTAACATTTAAACGTTCAGCAAAACGTAGTTTCTCAATATCAATATAGTGTTTTGCTAGCCTAATTTCTTTGCTCCAAGTAGTAAGATTATTGTTTTGATCGCTTAAGCTGGCGCGAAATAAATCAGATAAATCCAGTACCGCCTTTTCAGCTGAGTCAGGGTTGGTTGCAATTAAACTCGCAATGCTGTTTAAGCTGTTAAATAAAAAATGAGGGTCAATACGGGCGCGTAGTGCGGCTAAGCGTGCTTTTAGCTCGGCTTGTTTTTCTTTTTTCCATTGGCTTTGTAAGTAGAAATGGCGCAATAAGATAGCTGAAATAATTAGGCTAATGAGTCCATGTTTGATATATACCTGCTGAATTTCTATAGTGTTTTCATAGTTTGTCATGGGTAGGTGAGCTGCAACATATGTGCAGACTAGTGTTATCCCAACAATCAGTGTTAAGCATGAGATACTAGAAACAAATATAGTTAGCTTCTTTAATAAAGGGCGCATTGTACAGATAAGCGCTGCACTTAAGAGAACATTCCACTGCACAAAGAAAGAGACTAAAGCAAAGCGTTCCCAGTTAAAGGTAATAAGGTTATTTTCTGCAAGAATTAAAACAATAACAATAAGTTGGGCTACAAGAATAAGAGATAGCAGCGCTTTATTCTCACAAAGTTCTGGAACAAAAAAATCATCTTGAGTATTGATCTGGTTTTCGTACTTATTCATATCAGTATATGTTACGTTTTAGTGGCGCTCTGACAAGATAATAAATCAAGTTTTTATTTATTTTTTATGCTTTACCGAACTAGATCAACAGTTTTCTGTTGATCTCTTCGATATTTGCTTTAGTCGGCCTTGGCGATTGACAGTAGCTTGGTAGCTGATGTTGTTTGAGCGGCATAATATGAAATGACCATTACTGATACTGGCGAGGCCATCTGGTTGGAAGCTAATGTGCTTGGAGAACCCACGCCATGTTAGTTTTTGTGTTTTAGGTAGTGCCCGTTCTTTCCAATAAACTTTGCTATTATTAAGATCGGTTACAATCCAGCCTTGCTCCCAACTAGTGGTTGTTGAGCAGGTATTCTCTATTACAGAGGGGCAGAGTACGATAGTTTGGCGATGCTTAACAGCTAAGGTTCGAGCCTGCCAAATACTGTGTTGAAGGCGAGCAATACTGTTAGTAGTTTGCTTGTTTGCTACTAACTGACTAATGGCTGAAGTAGCTAAAACTACGACTAACATAATAATGCTTAAACTAATGACTAGCTCAGGTAGCGTAAAGGCTAGAGTAGGTTTGCTGTAAGTCATAATATTTGCTGGGTTTAAGTGAGCTAATTTACAGCTTAGTTGTATTTGCGCAATAGGAAAATAAATAGATTAAAAAAATAGAGCATGCCCCTAGTAAAACAGCTTCAAGCTGTTTTATTTCTAGGACAAGACGTGGCATGGGCTAAATCGCATTTTGCACAAGATTCTTCATCATTTGCTTGTTATTATGTGCGCTATCTTTCATTTAATAGAGCTTGATTCATGAGTAGCGAAAAAACTAACCAGTCATGGGGTGGACGTTTTAGCGAGCCAGTTGATGCTTTTGTTGCCCGTTTTACAGCTTCTGTAGATTTTGATAAGCGCATGTATAAGCATGACATTATGGGATCTATTGCGCATGCCACCATGCTCGCTAAAGTGGGTGTGTTAACAAATGCTGAACGAGACAGCATAGTTCAAGGCTTGAACGCTATTCGTGAAGAAATTGAAGCTGGAAAGTTTAATTGGCGCGTTGATTTAGAAGACGTGCATATGAATATCGAAGCGGTTTTAACTGAACGTATTGGTATTGTCGGTAAAAAACTGCATACAGGTCGTAGTCGTAACGATCAAGTGGCTACTGATATTCGCTTATGGTTACGCGATGAAATTGACCTTATTCTTGCTGAAATTACACGCTTACAGCAAGGTTTGCTTGATGTGGCAGAGGCCAATGCTGAAACAATAATGCCTGGTTTTACACATTTACAAACAGCGCAACCCGTTACCTTTGGGCATCATTTATTGGCGTGGTTTGAAATGTTGTCGCGCGATTATGAGCGTTTAGTAGATTGTCGCAAACGTGTAAATCGTATGCCTTTGGGTAGTGCTGCATTGGCAGGTACAACCTACCCCATTGATCGAGCAGTTACTTGTGATTTACTTGGATTTGAAGCTATTTCAGGTAACTCATTAGATGGCGTTTCAGACAGGGATTTCGCCATTGAATTTTGTTCTGCGGCTAGCTTGGCCATGATGCATCTTTCACGCTTCTCAGAAGAATTGGTGTTATGGACTTCAGCTCAGTTTCGCTTTATTGATCTACCTGATCGTTTTTGCACTGGTAGTTCCATCATGCCGCAAAAGAAAAATCCCGATGTACCTGAATTAGTCCGTGGTAAAACTGGGCGTGTGTTTGGTGCTTTAATGGGCTTATTAACCTTAATGAAAGGTCAGCCATTGGCATATAACAAAGACAATCAAGAAGATAAAGAGCCTTTGTTTGATGCGGCTGATACTTTACGTGATAGCCTGCGAGCTTTTGCGGATATGGTGCCAGCAATTAAGCCAAAGAAAGACTTTATGCGTGAAGCCGCCTTACGTGGATTTTCAACTGCAACTGACTTAGCCGATTATTTAGTTGGTAAAGGCTTACCTTTCCGTGACTGCCATGAAATTGTGGGGCATGCGGTGAAGTATGGTGTTGATAACATCAAAGACTTAGCAGAAATGAGTTTGGAAGAATTACGTCAATTTAGCGATAAAATTGAGCAGGATGTGTTTCAAGTACTCACTTTGGAAGGCTCAGTGAATGCGCGTGACCACATTGGTGGAACAGCGCCGCGTCAAGTACGTCTTGCGGTTGAACGTGGCCGTAAACTCATCGCTGAACGTTAAAACAAGGAGGTAGAGTGAGCAATCAATCGCGTCATGCTCGTTTTCAAATAACTGCTGACAGGCAAAATGCTTCTCGTCGGGTGCGTTATGTTGAAACTAGTCAAATGGCAGACGGTGAATGCGTACTCTGCCAACTGGATGAAGGGCAAATTAGCATGAATCAAACAGAGATAGATACTGACGAAGGTGTTGAACAAGAGCTGATACAGGCTATTGAAAACCAACTCGCTGCTGGCGAGCCTGAATTTGTACAAGCAACCTTGAATAAATTGACATTGGTAGGCTATGAGCGAGAAGAAAGCATTTCATTGATGTCGCAGGTATTGGCCTGGGAAATTGCGAGTATGCTAGAACAGAAACGTAGTTTTGATCTTGCTGTTTATGAGGCTGCGTTAAGGGCTCTACCGGAGCTTCCTAGTTAACGCTTATCTTTTTTCAAGGATGAAGTGATGCAACAGTTAAAACAGCCTTTTACCATTATTTTACTGTTTATAGTGGTGCTGCTGAGTAGTGGTTGTGCATCTTACACAGCCAAACGGCAAATCGAAAAAGGTAACTATGTCAATAGCCTACAGGTGATGGCGACAGATCTAACTAAAAAGGGGCGCTTTACTTCAGAGCGTCATCGAGAAAAAACAGTTGCCATTATGCAAACCGCATTGGATCACATTGAAGGCTTACCCAGTGTAACCGCGCGCCAAACTACTATTCGTTATGAGCAGTTATTACAGGCTTATCCGCTGTTAGCTAATAAATTTTTTAGCTCAGAATTTAAAATATTCTTGCAAAGTTATGACGTAATGGGATTGCGAACTAGTGTGGCTAAAGGCTATTACCAGCAAGCAATGGAAGTTCCTGAAACCAGCCATTATGCATACAAGGAAAAAGCACTTTTGCTAGCAACAGGAGCTAAGTATTTTAATTACAACAATATGCAGGCGCTTAGCCAAGAATATGCGAAAAAATATGCTTTAGCGGCAGCAGAAATTGAATATCAAAATGCATTAGCCAGTGAGCGGGCTAAAAACTATAAGTTAGCCGCAGAGCATCTAGCAAAAGTAAAGGAAATTTTTAAAGAGTTTGGCGAGTATAAAGACAGTCACGCCCGTTTTATTAAGAACGATAAAGCATGGCGTGGGGAGGAAATGAATAAAGCACTGCAAACGGCAGGAAGCTTATCTCAGCCATCATCCACAAAAGCTAATTACCGCAAAGCTAGCGCGTGGTATATCTATGCCGATGATATCTACAAACCTTATGGCGGCAATGCCAATGCCCTTGAATTAGCGAAGCAATCCTGGGCGCGAGGCGTCATTACTGTGGGCTACATCATAGAAGCAGATGTGAATAAAAGTAATGCAACAGCCCACAGCCAAATAGAAAAAGTAATTTCAGCTACGTTTAGTGAAAGTTATTTTCTCTTACGGCCTAATTCGCGTGGTGATATTACATTAGATATTAGGTATGGCATAAGTTATAAGGAAAGTAGAAATAGCCCACAAACGACAGTGCAAAGCTATGTTGATGAACAAGGCAAGACACGTAGTTATACGCAAGTAACACAGTATTTCACACAACAAGCTGACTTCTTTTTGAATTTAGATACCTTTGGTGAAGTTAGGCATTCAAGAAACTTTCTGCGTAGTAAGGACTCATCAGACCAGTCTATTAGTTATTCAGGAGCAGTGCCGAGCGGCCTGAGTAATCAAAAAGCACAGCTAAAATCGCAGTCTTATTTAGAGAATTATGTGATAAATAAGGTTACGGATGAGCTGACATCTTATCTTACCAATATTCTGTACTTAGCTAACAAGGTGTAATTGTTTAAAGCCTTGACCTAACACAGAATTAAGCGATTGCTGTAAATGAAGTAAACGTGTTTTACTGCATCTACTGTAATCACTGAGGCGAATCTTATGAACTGGAAGGCAGAATATTTGGCTGAACTAGAAGTTTTGAGTCAATACGGGCTTGATAGCGTACAAGATGGTATTAAGGTTCACTCTAGCGCTGGCGCTGATACTGTAGCAGCGGCTCAGCGTTTGTTTGATAAAGGGCTTATTAATCAAGTGGATGGCGGCACGTTAACCAGCTTGGGGATTGAAGCGGTAGAGCATGTACACGCATTACTCCAGATTCTAAAATAATCCTATTAAACGCCCAGTTTGATCTGGGCGTTTACTTTTTTAAATACTGTCTCAGGCAAGGATGCTTAAAAAATGCAAAAAATTATTTTACTTAGTTTAGGTGCTTTATTCTTTGTAGGTTGTGCTGAGCCAGTACCACCAGAAGTGAATGATGAAAACTGTGAAACCGCAAAAATTGAAAAAATGGATAAGCGAATTCGAACAGAATTTGCTGATAAGTGTGTGACCCGATCGCGTTTTAAACCCAGTGAACCTGTGCGCTGGTAGTACAGCTTTTAATAGTTATTGGCGATAGTCACTAACAAAAAATGGCGCTGAACTTAATCAAGCGCCATTTTTGTTAGAGGGTAAAATCACCAGCTGCTTCAGGTTGATATTCAACATTTAGCAAGGTGAGCTTAATGACCTTTCCACCTGGCGTGTTCCAGTCAATTTGTTGGCCTACCGCTAAACCTAATAAGGCGCTGCCAATAGGGGCTAAAATCGAAACAGTGCCTTCTTTACCAGCATCTTGTGGATAGACTACAGTGAGTGTGTAATCTTTTCCGCTGGCTTCTTCACGGCAATGTACACGCGAGTTCATCGTTACAATGCCTGCTGGAATCTCTTGATGGCTGACCACATTGGCACGTGCGAGCTCTTGTTCTAGTGCTTCGGCCGCTGGGGTGAAATCCTCTAGGCTATCAAGTAGTTTTTCTAAGCGCTGCATGTCTAGCCGTGTAATAGTAATAGCTGGTTTATCGCTCATAGGTATGACTCCTATAAACTTATGTCTAAGTTTGAATAGTAAAAAAGACAAAACCCCGCCAAAAAGACGGGGTTTTGCAGATAAGTTTAAATTCGATAATCAACAAACTATCATAGCGGCTTAAATAAGCAAGTGGTGTAGATCAAAAAAACTGTAAATCCGTTACAGATCATAAAATAGGATAGTTTCACTGGCTTGTTCTTGCGTTGCTTTACTGAGAAAACTCGCTAAGTCTGCATTGGCATTAGAGCAAAACCACTGCTGTTCTTGTAAGTTATAGTCAAAATGAAATCCACCACTGCGTGCGGCCACCCAAATCTGTTTTAATGGCTCTTGGCGAGAAATAATGAGTTGCGAGTTGTTGGCAAAAACAACAGTTAAAATTCCGCCGCTGTTAATTAGATCAACATCAATACCGCTATCATCGAAGGTGTCTTCAATAGTGGTTTGAACGTTATCAACTAGTGCATGAAATTGTGCTTCGCTGAGGCTCATGGTGTTTCCTTATCTGATTTTTGCCAACTTGTGTGTAACCAATGCAAGTTACACATAGGCAAGAGAATGAGTGCTGGTTATACTCGGTTAATTATTTGCTAAGTCAAAGGATTTTATTATGAAGCGCATCTTGCTTCCATTTTTACTCCTGATTATTGCGTTTGGTTCTATCACGGCTTGTGGTCAAAAAGGCGATTTATACGATCCTAATGATCCTGAAGCTGCACAAAAACATAAGAAAGACCGCTACGGACTTTAAGGGTGCTAAGATTTATGCAAGTATTTTCAAGACGTAATGGGCAGTTATTTGTAGAGCAGGTTGCTTTAAGCCAAATTGCAGCTGAGTTTGGTACGCCAACCTATGTGTATTCTCGTGCGCATTTAGAACAGCAATATAAAACCTATGCCGACTCACTTGAAGGTGTATCGGCCATGGTTTGTTTTTCAGTAAAAGCCAACTCAAACCTTGCAGTACTAAATGTGCTAGCGCGTTTAGGTTCAGGTTTTGATATTGTCTCTCGTGGTGAGCTAGAGCGAGTCTTAGCCGCTGGTGGTAAGCCAGAGCGCGTAGTCTTTTCTGGTGTAGGTAAAACAGTGGATGATATGCGCCGTGCGCTTGAAGTCGGAGTGCATTGCTTTAACGTAGAATCTGAAGCAGAGCTTGAACGCTTGCAGGACATTGCCGCCCAAATGCAACTAAAAGCGTCTATTTCTTTACGTGTTAATCCTGATGTTGACGCTGGAACCCACCCTTATATTTCTACAGGTTTAAAAGAGAACAAGTTTGGCATTGAAATTGATAAGGCACTCGCTGTTTATGAGAAAGCAGCCAAAATGCCCAACTTAAAAATTATTGGAGTGGACTGCCATATTGGCTCACAGCTCACCAGTTTAGCCCCATTTTTAGACGCACTTGATCGCGTTTTGCTGTTAGTTGATCGTTTAGCTGAGCAAGGCATAATGCTTGAGCATCTGGATTTGGGTGGCGGTTTAGGCGTGCGCTACAGTGATGAACAGCCACCTTGCGCTTCAGAATATATGGCCAAAGTACGTGAGCGTATTGCAGGACGTAATCTTTCCTTGATATTTGAACCAGGACGGTATATCTGCGCCAATGCGGGGGTGTTATTAACCAAGGTTGAGTATCTGAAAAAAAACCAGCATAAAAACTTTGCCATTATTGATGCCGCAATGAATGACTTAATTCGTCCAGCATTGTATGAAGCTTGGCAGGATGTAGTGCCTGTAGCTGAACGGGAAGGCGCAGCAGAGAACTACGATGTAGTGGGACCTATTTGTGAAACTGGCGATTTTATTGCTAAAGACAGAAGTTTAACCTTGGCCGCAGGCGACCTTTTAGCCGTGTGTTCCGCAGGCGCTTATGGTTTTGTGATGAGCTCTAACTACAATACGCGTACTCGTGCGGCAGAAGTCATGGTTGATGCTGATAAAGTGTACGAAGTACGTCGTCGTGAACAATTAGAAGAATTATTCACTCACGAGAGCCTCTTGCCGGAGTAAAACAATGCTGTTGCGCTTTAGCAAAATGCATGGCTTAGGTAATGACTTTATGGTGATAGATTTGGTGACGCAATATGCGCACCTATCTAGCCGTCTAATCCGTCAATGGAGCAATCGCCATACGGGTGTTGGCTTTGATCAGCTACTCGTGGTTGAAGTGCCTACGCGCCCTGATGTTGATTTTCGTTATCGTATTTTTAATGCGGATGGAACTGAAGTAGAGCAATGTGGTAACGGTGCACGTTGCTTTGCTCGTTTTGTTTTAGATAAGCGCTTAACCACTAAACAACAGATTCGTGTTGAAACGAAAAGCGGCATTCTTGAACTGCACGTACGAGCCGATGGTTATGTTCGCGTCAACATGGGGCTGCCGCGTTTTGAATTAGAGGAAATTCCTCTTAATATGCCCGCACGTCAGGCAAACTACCATTTACAACTAGCACAGCAAAGCATTGCCTTTAGCGCGTTGTCTATGGGGAATCCACATGCGGTTATGCGTGTTGATAATATTGAATTAGCGGCTGTAACGCATATTGGGCCGCAAGTGGAAACACACCCAGTTTTCCCTAAAAAAGTGAATGTAGGCTTTTTGCAGGTCGATAGTATGCATAGCGCTCAGTTACGCGTGTGGGAGCGTGGCGTAGGTGAGACCCAAGCCTGTGGAAGCGGCGCTTGTGCTGCTGCAGTGGTTGCCATTAAACAAGGCTGGATGCAATCTCCAGTTGATATTGAGCTGCCAGGTGGGCGGCTAACTATTGAGTGGCAAGGAGAAGGGCAAGCTGTTTATATGACAGGCCCAGCAACTCGAGTTTATGAAGGGCATATTCGCTTATGAGTAAGGCATTAACCGCAGAGCAAGTAGCCGAATACCTACTGCAAAATCCTCATTTTTTTGCTGAGCATGATGACGTCTTAGCGAACCTGCAAATTCCACATGTGCGTGGCACCTCAGTGTCTTTGGTAGAGCGCCAGTTAACAGTACTGCGACAGCGCAATGATGAAATGCGTAAGCGTTTAAGCCATTTGATGCGTGTTGCACGTGACAATGATCGCTTATTTGATAAAACCCGCCGCTTATTGTTAGAGATGCTGGATGCGCAAAGTATAGAAGATGCGATAGGCTGCATTGATGAACATATGCGTCATATCTTTAAAGTCCCCTTTTTTAGTTTGATTTTATTTGCTGAACAGCCGGTGGCCGTTGGGCGTACAGAAAGTTTAGCGAAAGCAAAAGCGGCAATAAATAGTGTGCTTAATAGCACGGAAAAAAGTATGTGCGGTTTGCTGCGCCCAGTAGAGCTAGAGTTTTTATTTGGTAAAGAGCAAGGCAAAGAGGTAGGCTCTGCAGCAGTGGTTGCCATCGAGTATCAGCAGCTTTATGGTGTGATTGCTATTGGTAGTGCTGATCCTAACCACTATAACAGTCAAGTTGATACTTTGTTTTTACGCTATATTGCCCAAGTTTTTGCGCGCCTATTGCCTGAATTGTGCGCTACCGTTCGTATTGTAAAATAATGAATGACGAGCATCTTTATAATCAGCTAACGCTTTATATGCGTTATCTTCGAAATGAAAAACAGGTTTCTGAACATACCCTAGAAGCCTATGCGTCAGATTTAGAAAAGATTTTAGCTATTTTGCTAACGCAAGGCATCGAACATTGGCAGGAAGTGCAAACGGCAACAGTACGAGTGCTTATTGCACAATTGCACCGAGAAGGCTTATCTAGCCGCAGCCTCGCAAGGCTACTCTCAGCGTTGCGTGGTTTATTTAATTATCTGATTCGTGAAAACCAATGCGAACATGATCCTACAACAGGGGTAAAAGCCCCGAAAAGCTCGCGCAAACTGCCTAAAGTGCTTGATGTTGATAGAGCTCAGCAGCTATTAGATACACCTCTAGAGCAAGACTTTAATGGCATTCGTGACCATGCCATCTTGGAGTTGTTTTACTCCTCAGGCTTGCGTTTATCTGAACTGACACAATTAAATCTGCATGATATTGATTTAAAAGCAGGGCTGGCGACAGTTTTGGGTAAAGGTAAAAAAATGCGAATAGTTCCTGTAGGCACCAAAGCCATTAACGCGATTGAACAATGGCTGCCTTTACGCTTAGCACATATAGCCGGTGATGAGCAGGCGCTGTTTATTGGTGTGCGGGGCAAGCGTATTAGCCCACAATTGGTACGCGAGCGCGTCCGTCTTGCAGGGGTGAATAATTTAGGACAACATGTTCACCCGCATATGTTACGTCATTCCTTTGCTAGTCATGTATTAGAATCATCGCATGACTTAAGGGCAGTGCAAGAATTGTTAGGCCATGCTGATATCAGCACTACACAAATATACACCCATCTTGATTTTCAACATTTGGCGCAAGTGTATGATCAAGCCCATCCACGTGCAAAACGTAAATCATGAGCATTAAAGTAGTTAGTTTCGATTTAGATGACACCCTTTGGGCAGTTAAGCCTGTGTTAACCAACGCTGAGTGGGTTTTGCAATCTTGGTTAGTTGAAAACGCCCCTTTGCTTGCGCGTAATTGGAGCCTTTGGTATCAAGATGTTCGCCAACAGCTACTCAATGACGATCAAAGCTTGTCATTTCGTGTCAGTGATATGCGGCGTACCTTGCTGAGAATCTGTTTAGAAAAAGCAGGTTATAGTCACAATGAGGCGGTAGATTTAGCTAAGCAAGGCTTTCAGGTCTACTTTGCACAGCGCCAAAAAGTTCAACCTTTTGCTGATGCTGCTAGCGTGTTAAGTAAGCTAGCTGAGGACTATAAATTAGTGGCCTTTAGTAATGGAAATGCCAATATTTACACTACCGAATTGGGGGCTTATTTTACTGATTCGTTTAATGCCGAGAATATAGGTTTTGGCAAACCTGATCCTTGTGCTTTTGAGTTGGTACAGCGTGCTTTAGCGGTAGATGCGCATGAAATTGTGCATGTAGGTGACCAAATTCAAGATGATATTCTAGGTGCACAGCAAGCTGGTTGGTTCAATATTTGGTACAACCCACAACAGCAACTATGGTCTGGGCAGCAGAAGCCTACAGCTGAAATTACGGCACTCACTGAGTTGCCCTTAGCGCTACATCATTTACAGGCGTATTAGCATGTACTTATTGTCTGATGTGACACAACAGATAATAAGTGGAGTTATGGCGCTGTACGATGATCATGATTACGACTTAGCGTTTATTTATAAAACGCTTTGCTTTTGTATGGTCAATGATGCCCTCAATGACTACTCAACTTACCATGAGCCTAGCTGTACATTTATAACACCTCGTAATCAGTTGCTTACAGGTAATGAGTCAGTACTGGGCGACTTTTTATTATTAGATTATTGTGGTCATATTCCTGAAATACAGTTGCGCTCTTTTGCTTCACTCACGGAGCTAGAAACTAGCATATTAGGTAGTGGCGGAATTTTTAATAGCTTTACCACTATGCAAATTCCTATTATTTATGGCAAGTTTCAGCCTTATCAAGTTACTTATCGACTAGGCAGCACACCAGAGCAGGTTTTTCAGCCAAAGGACTTTTATCAACAAAAAGTAACTATTGAAATAACAGATGATGATTTTCCTAACAGCGAACGTAAGCTGCTTTGGGATGATTTAAATACCCATGAATCGTTAGTTCAGGCCTAAGGTAGTAATGATGTT
The DNA here is from genome assembly GCF_047470865.1 of Pseudomonas sp. F1_0610. NCBI lineage: Bacteria > Pseudomonadati > Pseudomonadota > Gammaproteobacteria > Pseudomonadales > Pseudomonadaceae > Pseudomonas > Pseudomonas sp. F1_0610. The sequence goes on along the minus strand of NZ_JAZDRH010000002.1, from coordinate 122,155 downwards.
TGCTTTATTTATCCAAACGATGAATGTAACAGCACCTGTGTTTATGATGCTGTTATTAGGGGTGTTGCTCAAACGCTGGCGTTGGATTGACGATGTCTTTGTAATGAGTGTGTCTAAACTGGTTTTTAAAGGCACCTTGCCAGTCTTATTATTTTTAGCCATTCTCAAAGCCGATTTGTCAGTTGCACTTAATCCTTCATTTATTATTTATTTTAGTTTGGCGACTCTGGCAACCTTTACTATTGCTTGGGGCTGGGCGTTATGGCGTTGTCCTCAAGTAGATCGAGGGGTTTATGTGCAAGGTGCTTTTAGGGGGAATAACGGCATTGTTGGATTGGCGCTCGCCACTAGCCTATATGGTGATTATGGCTTATCTGTTGGCGGAGTTTTAGCAGGAATTGTAATTCTGCTGTATAACACACTTTCAGCTATTATCTTAGAGATCTATAGCCCTAAAAATACAACAAGTTTTAAGAGTATTGCTTTAAGTATTGGCAAAAACCCTTTAATTATAGGGGTGGTTAGCGCTATTCCTTTTGCCTATTTTCAGGTAGGGTTTCCTGAATGGCTGATGAGTTCAGCAAAAAGTTTTGCACAAATGTCATTACCTTTAGCTTTGATTTGTATTGGCGCAGCATTAACTTGGCGACAACTAAAAGAAGGGGGAAGGCTTGCTATTAGCTCAAGCTTAATGAAAGTCCTCTGGTTACCTGTAATAGCGACTACAGGTGCTTGGTTGTATGGATTTGAGGGTAAAGATCTGGGCATTTTATTTTTATACTTTGCCAGCCCAACAGCCGCCGCCAGCTTTGTCATGGCGCAAGCAGTAGGTTCAAATCATCAATTGGCAGCAAGTATTATTGCATTAACTACAGTGATTTCGGTGCTAACCATCAATTTAGGGCTATTTATTTTAGAAATTTTGCATATATGAGACATGATCCACTGAATATAAGCTGAATGGAAATATCTTGATAATTAAAACCCTATATGATGTAGGGAGTATGACTTTTTTTCTTGAATCTAGGCCGGAAATATAAAAAAATTACTCACTAAATTGTTGTTTCTGTCTGGGCATCTATCCTTAAAAAGAGTTAGATAAAAATAGATATCATGAAAACGAAAAAAGGATTTACTTTAGTTGAGCTTCTGGTGGTAGTAATACTGCTGGGTGTACTTGTTGCTATTGCTGTTCCAAGCTTTTTACACAGTATTCGTGCTAACAGTGTCAAAGCTAAAGCAGATGAGCTAGTAGCTCTTCTACGCTATGCGCGAACAGAAAGCCTGACTAAGAAGAAAAATATTACTGTAGTTTTTGACAAATCTGCATGGCAAGTAAAGTTAGGTGATACGGTTGAGCGTCTCATTACAATGGATGATTTAACATATAGCCATAATCTATCTGCTGATCATATTACTTTTATTAATAGCGGAAGGGTAACTAGTAATGTTGATTTCTTAATATGTAAAGAAAATGATGTTCAATCAGCTATTTATATAAGCCTTGAGCAGACAGGTATAATTAATACCCATGAGGCAGGTAAAAATAAGCTGGGTGAAGCCATTACGAGTTGCCAGTTTTAGGAGGATAAATGAAAGCTAAAGGATTTTCCTTAATTGAAGTATTGGTTGCCATTATTATTGTATCTATAGGTCTTGTCGGTCTAATGCTGTTACAGGCAAAAAGTATTAAGTATACACATGAAATAACCAATCGAAATACAGCAGTTTCATTAATTGATGAAATGTTTGAAATACTATCGGCAGACAAAGAAAATATTTTTGAGATATATCCGCCAATTAAGCCTTTTTATGATGATATCAAAACAGAAACTATTTATTTTGACCGTAATGGAAAAATTAGATTTACAGAATCAGAATGCCCAGCGTTTAACCAGCCATTAAAAGGTAAAGCGCAAGCCAGCTGTTGGCTTAATCGTGTGTATGAGCAATTACCTGGTGCCAGGGAATTAAAAAACGAAATAAAAATTTGTCCAAGTTTTAAGTCTGGAACCTGTGCTGGTGACGACTATACAGGCTCGATGGTAGAAATTACTTTAGTCTGGCAAGCAACTGAAAAGGATACTTGTGGCGCAGATAATGTATGTCGTTACAGTGCAAGGATAGAGTTATGAAAACTAAAGTTCATCAATTAGGTATTTCTATTGTAGAGCTAATGGTAGCTTTATTATTAGGTGTGTTTATTATACTGGGCGTTGTCTCTATCTTTATAAATACTAAAGCTATTGCTAAGTTTCAAGATGAGCGTTTAAATAATCAATCTGGTGTACGCTTATCAGAGTTGCTGTTTGGCGACCTACTAGGGCAAGCAGGCTATATGCGAGCACCAGACCAACTAGCAAAGTATGCATTCCCATATGCGGCTGCTAACCAAGAATGCCAAGAGTTTTCTGAAAACCAAGTAGTTACCCCGTTATTTGAAAATGGAGTTGGGATTGGAGTTTGTATTCGTTATCAGCCAGCCTCTCGATTAGAGCGTGACTGCCAAGGTAATTTGGTTAAAGTAAATGAAAACTCAAGCATAGATACTCCATTTGTCCCAACAGATACCTCAGAGCTAGTCATACTAGCGATTAAGTTTAAACCAGAAAATGATTTAGATAAGGGTAGTATTCTTTGCAAAAATCTAAATTCAAGTATAGGTGTAACTGAGTACACGCCTATTATTAGTAATGTAGCTGACGGGAAACTACAATTTTGGGTATCTGAGGGCGATGACACAGGCAGCTCAGTTGACCGCTTTATTTCATTTTCAGACTATAAGAAATTAGCATCTAAGCCTGATATTTTAGGTGTTAACTTTTATTTATTATTTGCGAGCAGTAAAAATATGAGCAACCAAAGATCTAAAGCCTTGGACGACTGGTTGAATAATTTTGTAAGTAATAATCAAGCTAGGCAGCGTTTGCTAAATAATGATAATAAAAGAATTTATCAAGTGGCTAGTGGTGCACAAGTTTTGAGGAATAAAATTCCATGAACAAAGCATATCATAAAGGTGTTTCACTTTTTGTTGTTATTGTAATATTACTGTTAGTTTCTTTAACCGTTATTTCTGGCATGAGTTCTTTTTTACTAGAGCAAAAAGTAACTAATGATCGTGTTGAATTTGAAAAGATGATTGATATTGCGAACTCAAGTTTGCGTGAGGCAGAGTTCAGATTTTACGGCCCATCTTATTTGCGAGATAAAATTGATATTCCTGCCAGTAAAGAATTTAGTCACTGCCGTAAAGATAACACCTTGAAAGATGGTTACTTAAATAAACCATGTTTGCTTACAGAGATGACAGACAACGAACTCGCAGAATATTACTTAAACCCCATATCTTTTTTAATTAATAATAGCAATCGTTTTGGTGTGGCAGAGGTAGACGCAATTGACCACGCTGACAATATGCGTAATATCGCATGGATGCCCTATGTAGGTACAGATCCGCTCCACTTATATGATCCAATAGATTCTTCAAAAGTAGCTTATAAGGGCTATTGGAATGCCTATCTTGTAAAATCGAATGAAGACGATGACGCTAATGTTAACCCTGAATACGGAGCCTCGCTAGAAGGCAAAGGGACTTACTATTATTTGATTACAGGGCAATCTAATGGCCAAGTAGCAGTGCAGTCTACTTTGAGCAATGTATATGTTGGAATTAACAACTAATGGTGTCTATTATGAATAATAAAGAACGATTTTTATTACTGACCAGTTACTTGTTAATAAACTCAGTAGCCTATGCTGCAGATATTAAAGATCCCGCGCAAATGCCATTGGACTTGCAAGAAGGCGTAGCACCTAATGTGCTATTTACGCTGGATAATTCAGGATCTATGGCTTGGGGCTTTATACCCGATAGTATGTCAGGCATGCACAGTATTAAAGCAGGCCGTTCATATGTATATAATAAACAGTATTATAATCCAAAAGCTAAATATATAGTTCCTAAGAAGGTAGATTATAAAAATGGCAAAATAGAAGTATCTGATTATCCTACGCCCTCTTTCTACAATGCACCAAAAGATGGATTCAACCCTAAAGAAAGGTTGGATTTGTCAAAAAACTATCTTGTCTCTTGGGGATATGACCAATGGGGGCCAGCAAAATGTTTAGAGAATTGTAGTGATGACTACTTCTCTATGGAAGATGGCACAAAAATATACTATAACCGCGCCTATTATTATGAGTATTCAAAAAGCTGTGATCAAACAAATATTAATACGCATGATAGTTGCTATATATTTAAAGAAATTCCTAAAGAACAAGAAGAGAACTTTGCTATTTGGTACTCTTTTTATAGGACACGATTATTATCCTCTAAAACAACAGCCATTCTTTCCTTCGCAGAGCTAGAATCTAATATAAGGTTGACCTGGGGCGCTTTTTACCAGTGTGATATTGGGTCCAATAGTAAAAGTTGTTTTAATAATAAGCTGCAAGAGTTCTCTGGAAAACATAGGTATAATTTTTTCAAATGGATAGAGCAGGTCAACTGGCAAGGTGGAACACCCTCACATGCTGCTGTAGATAGAGCAGGCAAACTTCTGCAAAATCCAAGTTCATATGTTTTAGATGATAAAGGTCGCCCTTCAAGGTGCCAGTCAAACTATCATATTTTTATGACAGATGGTGTCTGGAATGAATGGCCCCAAATGAGCAAGTTGCCAGAAAAGGGTGAAACATTAAAACACTCAAAACGTCTGCCAGATGGCACTCTGTTTGATCCAAATAGCGCTTATACAAGACCTTATGTCGAGAAAAATATAGGCTCTTTAGCTGATATGGCCTTTTATTATTGGTCGACACCTTTGCTTGGCAATAACGGTGGGCATGAGGTTTTACCTAGAATTAATTATGTGAATGATGATCCAGAAGCACAGTATTGGGACCCAAGAAATGATCCTGCTACTTGGTTGCATATGGTCAACTACACTATAGGCTTAGGGCTTAGTGGGTCGCTTAAACTAAAAAACGCACCAACATGGGATGCCAATGCTGAAAATCCCAGTTATGCCCATATAGATGAACTGCTTAATCTAGGGACTAATGGGAAAAACTGGCCTGGTATTGGTAATAGTTGGACTGAAAATGCTTATGATATTTGGCACATGGCAGTCAACTCACGTGGAGAATATTTTAGTATTGAAGACCCTCAAAGCCTGCAAGGGGTCTTTAATAAAATATTTAATATTATTTCGACTAATAATAAGATCACTGTTAGTCCTGCCATTACCTCTGGCTCAGATGATGGCAATGGTTACTCTTACCAAGCCTTGTTTTATCCAAATGAAAATTGGTCAGGCGATTTAAAGGCTAAAGCTGTTTCAATCACTAATAATACGCCATTAGAGCGAGAACTATGGTCAGCTAGGCAGAAGTTGGACCATCTTTCTTGGGGGCAGCGTGCGGCTCATGTTTACTTTAATAAGTCAGATACGTTAACTAAATTAGACTGGTCAGCGCTATCTAACACCCAGCAGCGTCAGTTGAACACAGCGCCTCATTTTGGTGGTACTGAAGATGGTTTAGGACAAGCACGCTTAAATTTTATCTTGGGTGATCGTAGCCAAGAAGGTAAAGCTTTCCGTCTTAGAACCAGTGTGCTTGGTGATATTGTTTCTTCTAAACCTGTAGTAGTGAGAGGTGCTCGCTATCTACGTAGTCGAGGTGAGCTATTAGAACCTAAAGCCCCATCAGGTTCTTATGCAAGTTTTATTAAACAAGTAGAACAGAGAACGCCTGTAGTTTACGTGGGGGCTAACGACGGCATGTTGCATGGATTTAATGCTAATACAGGTGAAGAAATCTTTGCTTATGTGCCTAGCATGCTGTTTTCTAAGCTCAATCAACTCACTGCCAAAGACTATGGCATGGGAAAACACTTTTACTATGTTGATGGCTCCCCACAAATTGCTGATGTATATATAAAAAATCAATGGCGCACCGTGTTAGTGAGCTCTTTAGGCGCTGGTGCTAAAGGCCTTTTTGCCTTAGATATTACAGATCCTAAGCGCATTTCGTTGTTGTGGGAGTTAGATCAAGATGATTTGGCAAAGTATAAAGTTGGCTTGGGGTATGGCCCTGTCCAACCTAGCATAGCGAGGTTGCACTCGGGTCAGTGGGGCGTGGTTATGGGTAATGGTTATGCCGCTAGTACAAGCTTAAACGGTGCTGCTTCACTGATTATTTTAGATATTAGCAGTGGTGCTGTTGTTGCTAATTTAGAAGTACAGGGCACCGCAGGTATTGAAAATGGGCTATCCACACCTAAGTTAATTGATATGAATGGTAATGGGGTTGCAGACTTTGCTTATGCGGGTGACTTGCAAGGCAACATTTGGCGCTTTGATTTAAATAGTGCGGCTACCGACTTTACTCGCCAGACAGGCCAAGAGTCTGCTGAGTTTGCTGTTGCTTTTGGAGGAAGACCACTATTTACAGCAACAGACGCTAAAGGGAATGCTCAACCTATTACTGTTGCACCAACAGTGACACGACATCCTAGTCGCTTAGGTTTAATGGTTCTATTTGGGACAGGGCGTTTTTATACAGAAAACGATCGTTATGGGCTACCTAGTCAGCAAAGTGTGTATGGTATTTGGGATCCAAGTGCATACAAACCACATGCTACCAATAAACAAGATTTTCCAGTACAAATGTATGGACGCAACAAAGACTTAGTTCAGCAACATCTTAGTATGAATAAGAATGAACAGCGTTTGTTAACAAATAACCCTGTCACATGGCGTACTAAAAACGCTAACAGTGGGTGGAGTTCCACGGGGTCTATGGGTTGGTATTTAGATCTGTTTAATAGAAAAGAAATGGTTGTTAAAGAAGGGCAAGCGTTAGGTGATGTATTCTATTTGCAATCTATGACGTTGAGCGAAAATAGTTGTGGTTCAGGTATTGAAAACTGGATGTATGCATTAGACCCTAGTACTGGCGGGCGTACCAAACAGCAAGTTTGGGCAATAGATGGAAAAGCTCCGGATGGTTCAATTATTAGCGGAGTTAAAATCGAAGGTAATGGTGGTTTTACTATAGGCCAACAAAGTGATGGTGATTATCAACTTTGTACAGGAGCAGAGTGTTTAAAAATTTATATGCCAAGTACTAGCGTTGGACGAAAGTCTTGGAGGTTAGTCTATGAATAGTAGATGTGTTGGTTTACTAATAGGAATATTGTGGATACCCCCCGCTTTAGCCGCTGAATATGTGGGGGAGTTTGAAGGTGTTGGTGAAATTCAGGCAGTGGAACTAACAGCTAACGCAATCAAATTATATAATAAAACCTATAAGCTATCTGCAGAGATTAAAATCAATAATGTACAAGCTATTTACTCCCTTCAGCAAGGCTGCCAGATTGCCTATAACGGAAAAGTTATTGATAAGGTTGAAACTATAGAGGCCTTATATGTATTCGATAAAGGTTGTCTTAAATAGTTATATCGCGCTTTAAGTTAGCGCGATATGGTTTTTTTGTATTTTTTAGCTAATAAAAAAGCACTGGCGAGTAAGAAGCTGATAAGTATTAACAATGGCCAAGATTTAAAGCGCAAGTAAGGGGTTAAACCTTGCATTGGAATCACGTTTCCAGTTAATACTGTCTGTTCAAACTGTGGTGCTTGAGTAATAACTTTTCCTTGCGGATCAATGAGTGCTGATATGCCATTATTAGTACTGCGGATCATCCAGCGCCCAGCTTCTATGGCTCGCATTTGTGCCATTTGTAAATGCTGTATAGGGCCTATTGATTCGCCAAACCAAGCATCATTACTAATAGTTAATAGCACATTACTTTGTGCAGATAGGCCTGCCGCAAAGTCAGGATATACCACTTCATAACAAATAAAAGGTGCAATTTTTTGATCTTTTAAGCTAAGCAGACTTTGCTCTTTGGGGCCGGGACGAAAGTCCGACATAGGCAAATCAAAAAAATCAATTAAGCCACGTAATGAGTCTTGCAGAGGCACATACTCACCAAATGGTACGAGCTTTTGTTTTAGGTAATCCCCTTGTGCTAATGCGCCTGCAGTAACGCCATTGTAGTAGTAGGTTTTTCCTGTTTCATCAGGCAGTAACATAGGAATGCCAGTGATAAAGCCGCTTTCTTGGCGTAAAGCCCAAGCTTGTATACCCGCTAAATAAACTTCGGCTCTATCTTTGTTAATAGGTACGGCTGTTTCAGGCCAAATAATAAGATCGGCTCGAGGCTGGGCTATGGTCATATCCCTATAAAGTGCAAGTTGATAGGATAGCCTATAACTATCCCATTTCATGTTTTGATCAATATTGCCCTGAACAGCAAGTACCGAGAGTGGTTTGCTTGAGGGGGTTGTCCAGTTAATCAAAACAAGAGGCGTGCTGGCTAGCCAGATTAAACAGAGGGTAGCAGTGCCTAAAATGCGATGCTGGTAAGTATATACAATAGCAGTCGCTGTTAACGCCAATACAAAGCTAATTAACCACACACCACCTAAAGGTGCCAAACCGCGTAATAGGCTAGAGGTTTGGCTATAACCAAGATAGAGCCAAGGAAAACCAGTAAGGAACCAGCCGCGAAATATCTCTAGTGCGACCCAAAGTGCAGCAAAACTAAAGATATTGAAAAAAGCATTGTTGGTACGTAACCAGCGCGCCCACAAGTAGCCTAATGGAATGAAAAATAGAGCGAGCCCTGCAACAAATAGCAGTGTTAGGATGCCAGCTAGTATGGGGGGGGCTGAACCAAATTGATGAATACTTACATAAACCCAACTGGCGCCACTGGCAAATAAACCAAAGCCAAACCACCAGCTACGCGCCATAGCTGCCCGCTGTCCAAGTTTGTCTAAACCTAAATAGAGCAAAGCGACAGAGAGAATAGCGAGTGGCCAGAGATTAAAAGGAGCAAGACTTAACGTAATTAAGCTGCCTGAAATAAATGCAATAAAATGGGCTAGCCATCCTGCTCGAGAAATAATGGGCATAATAACGTCCAATAAAAAAGCGCTACTTAAAGAAAAGATAGCGCTTTTAAGTTAACGAAGAGTTATTTTAAGCTTGTTATGCGCAGTAGGTGTACGCGACGGCTATCAGCATTAACCACACGAAAGCGGAATCGACCTAGCTCTAAGGACTCATTGCGTTTAGGTAAATGTCCAAACTCATTAAGGACAACGCCACCTATTGTATCGAAATCGTCTTCAGAAAAATCAGTATGGAAATATTCATTAAAGTCTTCGATAGGTGTTAATGCTTTAATAATAAAATCACCATTAGGAAGAGGGCGAATGTAACTGTCCTCTTCAACATCGTGCTCGTCTTCAATATCACCTACAATCTGCTCCAGTACATCCTCAATTGTTACTAGTCCGGCTACCCCACCATACTCATCAATGACAACAGCCATATGGTTATGGTTAGCGCGAAACTCTTTGAGTAAAACATTTAAACGCTTAGATTCAGGCACAAACGTGCAAGGGCGCATAAGTTGTGTAATATCTAACTGGGCTGGGCGCTGTAAAATAAGAGGCAATAAATCTTTAGCTAAGAGTATGCCTAAGACTTCATCGCTATTTTCACCAATAACAGGATAACGCGAGTGCGCGGCATCAATAATGGCTGGTAGAAACTCTTCTGGTTGTTGTGTCGCTTTAATGCTGACCATTTTTGAACGGGGAATCATAATGTCTCGAACTTTTAAGTCAGAAACTTGAATTGCGCCTTCAACAATAGCCAGTGCGTCATTATCGAGTAATTTATTTTGGTTGGCATCACGCAATAGCCTTAGTAGCTCTTGACGGTTTTTAGGCTCATGGGCAAAAGCTTTAGTAATTTTTTCTAACCATGACTTTTGCCCGTTACTCGAGTGTTCGTCGCTCATATGTACTCTTTTTCACCTGTTTCATCAAATAACTAAGTAAGGATCTGGATAGTCTAATTGAGCGAGCAGTTTACGCTCAAGATTTTCCATTTCTTCTGCTTCATCCTCATCTATATGGTCATAGCCTAATAAATGCAAGCAACCATGAATAATAAGATGAGCCCAATGTGCATCTAGTGCTTTTTTCTGTTCTTGTGCTTCTAACTCCAGCACAGGAACGCAGACAACTAAATCACCCAATAGTGGAATATCTAATAATCCTTCAGGAATATCTGCTGGGAAAGAAAGAACATTAGTGGCGTAGTCTTTATTACGCCAAGTGCGATTTAACATTTGCCCTTCTTCACGATCAACTAAACGAATAGTTAGTTCAGAATCACCTGTACGATGAGCCAGTGCAGTTTCGCACCAAATTTGGAACTGTGCTTTGCTTGGTAGCAATGAATGATCCAATGCAATTTGTAGATCAAGCTCAACCACGTTTTTCCTCCGAAGCCGCGTCAAACTGAGCATAGGCTTCTACTATACGCTGCACTAATGGATGACGCACTACATCTGATGACTTAAAGTGAGTAAATGCAATGCCTTGCACATCTTTTAATACCTGAATAACTTGCGCTAGCCCTGAGCGGGTGCCGCGTGGTAAGTCAACTTGAGTAATATCTCCAGTAATGACCGCGGTCGACCCAAAACCAATCCGTGTCAAAAACATTTTCATTTGTTCAACTGTAGTGTTTTGGCTCTCATCTAAAATAATAAAACTATTATTTAAAGTACGCCCACGCATGTAGGCTAATGGAGCAACCTCAATTACTTGTTTTTCGATGAGCCGATTAACATGTTCAAAACCAAGCATTTCGTATAAAGCGTCATAGAGTGGGCGTAGGTATGGATCAATTTTTTGTGATAGATCACCAGGTAAAAAGCCCAGCTTCTCGCCAGCCTCTACTGCAGGGCGAACTAATAAAATACGTTGAATTTGCTCTTTGAGTAGAGCGTCTACCGCACAGGCTACGGCGAGGAAGGTTTTACCAGTACCGGCAGGACCAATACCAAAATTAATATCATGGTCTAAAATAGATTTCACATAGGCTTGCTGATTGGCTCCACGAGGTTTAATCAAACCTTGGCTTGTCTTGAGGGCAAGGACTGAGGTTGATGCGACAGGCAATGAGCTCATTGTTGTTTCTTGTAAAAACAGATGAACAGTCTCCGGCGTTATTTCAATGGAGGTTGTTTCTCGATAAAGGCGACGTAGCAATAACTCAACAGTTTTTTGCTGGTCTAATGTACCTACCACCTCAAACTGCTCACCCCGGTTAAGAATTTCGACGCCAAGGCGTTGTTCAATAAGCTGAAGATGTGCATTGTTCTGACCGCATAAATTGGCGAAACGCACTATTTCAAAGGGTGTTAAGGAAAATCGTAAATTTGCTGTTTTGTGAGTCAAGGCTAAGAATCTCCACTACGAAAAGACTATAATAAAATAAAACAATTAATTAATTATATATCATATAAAGCATATGGAATTTTGTCACATATCGTTAACCATTGATCCATACTAATATACCAGTTGTCGTTTAACGTTAACATTAAGCTGCTGGTTGTGGAAATCTTTAATTTAGGACAAGGAGGTGCCTATGTTAAGCAAGAGGGTAAATGGATTTACATTAATAGAGCTATTAACAGTAATTGCTCTTATAGGTATTGTTGCGTCTTTAGCAATGCCTTCATTTACGCAGTTTATAAGTAAAAATAAAACAGAAGCTGCAGCTAATGATATTTCTAGTTTGGTGAGAAAAGCTAGGCGGCTAGCTGTTCTTAACGCTAAGACAATAAGAGTCAGTGTTACCAATACTGGATTTGAAATAAAAGATCAAAAAGATATCCCTAATATGCAAGCTGTTATTCCAGAAGGCATAAAATTTAAGAAGAATAATATAGGAACAGACCTTTATTTTAATAGGAAAGGGCTATTGAGTAGCGCAGATGGCGTATTATTAACGCAGTCCTCCAGTATTAGTTTTTGCAGTGATCAAGTTTCTAAAGAAGTAAAAATAAAATCTTCTATGTCAGTGGAAGTCGCAACAATAGATAATAAAAGTTGCAATTAAGTTTAAAGGAATATTTAACATGATAAGGTTTAATTATAAACTAGTTATGGCGCTGCTTGTAATACCATTCTATTCTCCTTACGGTATGGCCAGCGTAGTTAGCTCATTTGAGCCTTCGCAGTCGCCGTTAGATATAAAAGAAACTGTGGCTCCAAATTTGGTATTAACTATAGATAGTTCAGCATCAATGAATCGTGACTATACTGATAAGGAGTCAGATGCTAGTTACGAAAAACGTTCACATGATATTAATAAATTAGCATTTAATGTGCTTTCTTATATGGATCCAAAAGGTGATAGTAAGTATGAGTTACCTTGGATAGCCCTTACCGATGATATCTATGCTAGATACCCTTCAAATGATTTGTATAAAATTGACAAAGGAAAATTGTATGTTAGGGAAAATGGTTATATAAGAGGAAGTAACAGAAGGCTTATAACAGCACATTTTCAAAAGTTCTATATCCACCATAAAAGTTGTACTCAAACACATCTGAAAAAATGTTATACGGAATATACTTTAGATCTTACTAGGCCAGATCATGTAGAACAGTTTGCTATTTGGTATGCTTTTTATCGAACAAGAGGCTTGCAGGTTAAAACAACTATAAATCTAGCGATGGCTAACTTACCAGAAGAAGTTAGGGTTTCATGGCAGGATCTCTATAAGTGTCCGCTTGATGCAGACTGTAAAGGAAATAAATACCCCTACAGTAGTTACACACGGCCTGCATATGTTAAACGTTTTGAAAAAGCACAGAAAAGGCATTTCTTTGAATGGCTAAATGACTTGGATTTTGCTGGAGGAAGCGCGCTAAATAAGGCCATGAATAGAGCCGGCTTATTCTTTCGAAAAGAAAGAAACTACGCTTCGGATAAAGAAGATCATACTTTCTTGCAAACAGTGGGATGTCGCCAAAATTTTCACATGATGTTTACCGATACAGAAACTACAGACTCCGGTTGGTATGATCTTCCTGATGTTGAGAATGGTGGCAAACGAGTTAAGTTATATGACTGGGTAAATGAAGATCATATTTTTCCTGACGAAAAATATTATAGTGGCTCGATGCATCCTTACCAAAGTGGGAAAAACTATAATCGCGGTAGTATAGCTAACGTAGCTTTTTTCTATTGGTCTACAGACTTGTTACCTAATGTAGATAATAACCTCATTCCTTATATGGAAGATGATGATTATTGGCATCCTAAGAATGACCCAGCTACATGGCAGCATATGGTTAACTTTATGGTGGGTCTAGGCTTAAAAAATAGGCTAAGTGGAACTAAAGATCAGCATGTACCTGTATGGGAACCTAATGCTTACAGGCCATCTCTGGCATTTATCTATAAATACCCAGAAGGTAACTTTAGGACAACTACATGGCCAAGAGATAGGGCTTATGAGTTATGGCATGCTGCTATTGCTTCTCGCGGCGAGTTCTTTAATGCCGAGGATAAATCAGATGTGCAACGTGCCTTTGATCGCTTAACTGCACGTCTTGAGAGTAAAAGTAACTCCCGCAGTCAGCCTATGACAGTAGTGTCATCCACTCGCTCTGGAGAAAAGTCATCCAAATATTTTTTCCAAACTATGTATTCAACAAAAGAGGGTTGGACTGGCGACTTGCAAGGTTCTGAAGAAGTACCTTCAGGATCAACTAGCAAGGGGGTTTCTTGGAGTTTGTCTGCTCGACTCAGTGCAACCAATTGGAATGCTCGCAACATTAAGGTCGCGGGTAGTACTGGAAAAATGCAAAAATTTGATTGGAATAATTTAAGCGATAGTCAAAAAGCGGCTTTAAATACGCACCCTGATAGTAAAAAATATGATGGATATGGTCCAGCACGTATTGAGTTCATCAAAGGAAGTCAAGACTATGCTAATGGAAAGACCTTTCCGCCACGCAAAAGTAAGCTAGGTGATATTCTCAACTCCAAACCTGTTTTTGTGAAAGATGCACGCTACCTAGTGAGTAGCATCAGTTGGAGTGCAGATGAAAGAAGTAGTTATAAAGCCTTCCAAGTCGACCGAAACGCTAAAAGATCACCCTACGTTTATGTTGGGGCTAATGATGGCATGTTACATGGCGTGAATGTAAATACAGGTTTTGAAACCTTTGCTTATATTCCTAAAGCAGTTATTCCTTATTTGAATAAACTAACTTCCCCAATATATGGGGTAAACAGCCATAGATACTACGTTGATGGAAAAATTGTAGTTGCCGATGCTTATTATAATAATTCGTGGCATACCGTCTTACTAGGTACTCTAGGTGCTGGAGGAAAAGGAATTTTTGCGTTAGATATTACAGATCCTAAAGCAGATGGTTCAGGTGTAAAACTGCTTTGGGACTTGGATCAGTCTGACTTTGCAGGAACTAAGTCAAAGCTAGGTTATAGCTACTCAACGCCTAGTGTTGTGCGATTTGCGGATGGCTCTTGGAAAGTAGTGTTTGGTAACGGCCCAGCAGCACGAACTAAAGATGAAGCGAATGGCTATGCTAGTTTATTTGTTGTCGATCTTGCCACTGGCAAGATTGAAAGAGAGTATGCTGTTAGAAATAATCAAAAAACCTCAGAGGAAAATGGCTTATTCACCCCTACAGTAATTTCTACAAATGGCAATGGGGTTGCTGATGTTGCTTATGCAGGTGACTTGCAGGGTAATCTTTGGCGTTTTGACTTAACAGATACAGGAGCAAAAGAGAACAATACGCCACTTTATACAGCAATCAAAGACGGTCATAACCAATCAATTACTTCGGCGCCACTCGTTGTTAGGCATCCGAAGCAAGATGGCTTCATTGTATCATTCGGTACCGGACGCTACTTTACAGCTAAAGACACTACACTCTTTGGGGGACAAGATTTCTATGGTATTTGGGATCCAAGAAAAACACCCTCAGCTAGTCATCCTGGAACAATTCAACCAAGAGAGTTAGTAACGCAGTCAATTAATAAAATACCAAGTCAAAAGCTTTTTACAATTACACAAAACAAGGTCTCTTGGGCTAATTGGGACGGCGTTAAGTGGAATAGCTCAAGTACAGCAGAGCATAAAGGATGGCGCTTACTCCTTCGCAAGGATGAAGCTGTGGTCTCTGATGCAATTAAGCTAGGTAACAACATTGTATTCCAAGCTATTTTGCCAAACAGTAATGCTTGTGAAATAGGTACCGAGAGTAGGCTTTATGCAATTAATCCCTTTACTGGCGGAGGGTTAGACTATGGACTCTTTGCTAATTGGCCAGCGGCCATAGAAGGCGCCGTAATCGGTGGAATGACTGTCAAGGGTGCCTCAGGTGGTATTAGTTTAAGCATGACACCTATGCCTACTATTTGTACTTCTGAAGTCTGTTTTAAAATGAACTTGGGTGAAATTGGTCGACAAACATGGAGAAGAGTTGAATGATTAAAATAGTGTTTAAATCAATAATGGTTTTTTTTCTACTAATCAACATGGCTGTGGCTGAGGACAATAGTTTTGAGATTGGTGGTTATGTTACAGGAATTGATTTGACTAAAAACCAGATAGAAATATTCGGTAGAGAGGCATTTCTTCCTACTGATTTGATTATAAAACTTTCTGAGATTAAAAATCTTAGCGCTGGAGACACTGCAAGTGTAGAAGGAAAGTATATTGGTGGAATTTATAAAGTAGAAAATTTAGAGTTTAGAATCATGCCCCCAGAGATAAGAGACCTGCACCTTCAAGAATATGAAGAAGACAAGGACTATTATCATAATATGGTTGGAAAAAAATAAGCGGTGACTTATGAGCATAAAAGGATTTAGCTTAATAGAAATTTTGATTTCACTCGTACTTATTACTGTAGGCCTTCTTGGCCTACAAGTAATGCAGGCGAGGAGCACGGGTTATATTCTGGAAAATAATAAATATAATGCAGCAATAGAACTAACTAACGACTTTGTCGATTTAGTAAAAAGCTATCGTCAAGAAGTTTATCAAAATACAATACCTACTAGCCTTTACTATAAAGGACTGACATCAAATAATGTGTTTTGGTCAAATGGTAAGATAACAAATACAGGAAGTTGTAATATTAGCAATCAAAGCAGTGTTTCAGGAAAAATAGCTTGCTGGAATGAAAGAGCTAATAATATAGGAATTAGCAGTACAAAGGTTGAGCTTGTAGCAGGCAGAGATATCTTAATAGTCACGCTTTTTTGGGACCCTGTTACTAATAGTAATGGAGACTTTAGCTGTTATTCTGAGAGTAACAAGTCTAAAAAATGTTCATATACAGCGAGATTTGAGATATGAAATACCATGCTAAAGGATTAAGTCTAATTGAAATCATGGTGAGCTTAACAGTAAGCTTGTTTCTTATAATGGCTGTAACTCATATATACTTAAAGAATAAACAATCTTATATATTCGAGTCTAGTATCGCACAACTGCAAGATAGTGCAGACTTTGCTCAATTAGTATTAGAAGACTGGGTGTACAAAGCTGGGTTCAGACGTGGTGTCGATGTATCTTTAGAAAAAGCATTTCCTGAAAAAAAGTATAGCAAAGATGATAACTCTTGTTCTTTTATTGAAGGCTCAGCAGTTGCAGAACTTAAGGGAAAAGTAGGTTTTTGTGTTCGTTATCAGCCAGCTTCAGACTCTGAAATAGACTGTGTTGGTAATAAGGTTAGCTTCGACAAGTCAAAAGAAGTTTTTATGTCTACAGATCCTAGCTATTTAGTTGTTTTAGCCTTTGAACATGTTAAAGAAGCCAATAAGAATAATGGCAAACTTTACTGTACAAACCTTTCTAGTAATGCGCCCTCTACTAAGGTCGAATTATTAGACCATATTGCTGATATGCATATTGAATTTGGTTGGTCAGGTAATGCAGGAGATGAGATTAATAGAAAGGTTAGAAGGTTTGGCTCATCTGGAGAGTGGGGGGGAGAAAATAGAAAGGCCTATGCTATTAGATATAATATACTTCTATCTTCTGAAAATAATAAAGCTCAGTCAAAATCTTCAGGAGTGTTAAATGAGTGGGGAAAAATAAAAAATGCAGGAAGCATTATAAATAACGATAAGAAGCAATTATATAAAATAGTTAGCTCAACCCTAGTGTTAAAAGGAGTTACACCATGAATAAGCAATCGGGTGCGGTTATTTTAGTTGTGCTCACATTCTTAATTGTTCTCTCAATATTAGCTGTTGCTGGTTTTCAAGAAGTGTCTGTGCAAAGTAAAGTGGTGGCTAGCAAAATACTAGATGATAAACTAAAAAACAGCTCAGATGTAGGCTTGAGGGAAGCGGAGAATAGGCTCTATGGTGCGATAAATTTAAGAGAAATCATTGATAATGATGTAGATCAGTTCAAAGAAAACTGTAAGACTTCATTTAATAAAAAATATGAGTATGGCGTGCCTTGCTTAATTGCTAAACAAGAAAGGAAAGAAGATATAGAAGAAATTTATTATAATCCATTATCAGTTGCTGATAAGTATTGGCAAAAGTCAGAAATAAAATCGGGTGTTAATGCTACAGAGCTGCCAACCAAGTTTAACTCTTATCTTATTAGTTCAAGTTTGACGAATAGTGTTCAATGGGATGAGCAACTAGAAGGAAGAGGAACTTACTATTATCTGGTAAACTCAGTATCTTCTAAAATGGAGAATGGAAAGGAACAGTTATTTATTGGACAATCAATATTTGCTAATTATTATCCTGGATTAAATAATTAAGAGGGTTCTATGAGAGTGGTAAAAGGATTTACGCTAATTGAATTAATGGTTGTTTTAATTGTTGCTGGAATTTTAGCCTCTATAGCTGTTCCAAAGTATCTATCATACAAAGAACGCAGCTATAGAGCAGAGGGACGCACTGCTGTCATGGATTTAGCGGCTCGTCAGGATAGATTCTATATGCAAAATACCAAGTATGTTGTTGTAACAGAGGAGCTGTCTTCAAAACTGGGCTTGAAAAATAACAAAACAGCAACTGGAAAATATACATTATCAGTAACGCCTATTGGCTCTGACACTAATAGGCAAACTTATAAGATAATAGCCACTAATACCTTTGGCGATTCTTTATGCGAAACCTTTTTTATAGAGTCAACAGGAAAAAAAGGCTTCACAGGCTCCGGAGATGCAGAAACTTGCTGGTAAAGGTAACCCCTTTATAATAAGGCCGCCATGGATGACTTTTGTTTAGGTGTAATGCTGCGCTCCCCTATTAGGCTGTTCGTTATTGTAGTGTCAGAGCTATTGAGTTGCATGATCTTGAACTGCGCCAATGCTCTCAAATAAATATTGGGTAAGCGCACAGTACGATTATAGCGTCCGATATAAGCATTCTGTTGTGGATTACTTGCCTGAAAGTCCAGTTTAATTCCTACTCAGCTTCCCAGGCAGCATGTTTTCCGCTGAGATATTCTGCGCCATTGTCACAGCCAATTGAGCATGGCAGGCGACGCCATTTAATAATTTGATCCAGTGTACGTGTCTCTCACTCTGTCGTTCAATACCCAGTCTTTCATAACTAAAGTTAGCGATGATATTCAAAACCGATAATCTTGACCATCGCTCTGTTGATCAGAAAATCCATTGGCTAGCAGATATTCATAGTATCTGGAACTGCCCTAGGCTGAATTTTACCGCGTACTAAACAACCCGTTCTAACTTGGTACGCAGGTTCAGATCAAACGATAGATAGGGTAAACAGCCTGATGGTTTCAGTGAAAGCCCTTCAGGTTACGCAAATACAGAAAGCACAATCTAAAGTCCCAGTTTCTATGGTTATGCGTTAGAGCAATCAGCCGGTCAGCAATTTCAGTGTTTTCATGGCTGAGTTTGGCCTAGCAGTAACTGCTGCTGCATTATCTTGCGACGGGGAGAGGGTTTTATCGCTTTTACGATGGCCTATTTGAGAATAGTGGCTTTTAAGCGTTCTTTGGCGTATATCTTCTTGAGCCGACGATTTTCAAGCGCATTATCATGGTGCATCCATGCCACCTAACTTGGTGCGCCACTTATAAAAAGTTGCGTTACCCATGCTGTACTCGCAGCATAGCTCAGGAACTGGCAGGCCGTTTTCGGCTTGCTTTAAAACTGAAAGGATTTGGCTGTTGGTAAATCGTTATTTTTCATGCAAAAGCGTCTTGCATATAGCTTATGTAAACGCTAGTTGAGAGCACTGTTATTGTTCGGGGGGATTACCAACTAAGCGGCTAAAAAGTTTGCAATTTTCACGTAAGCCGTTATTAACAAAAATTGTTAACTCCTTTTAGGAGCTGGTTTATGGAGCGTTCAGTAGAAGGTTTTTCTTTATTGGAAGTGCTAATTAGTTTAGTGCTGCTAAATACTGCTATTTTTGGGCTTTTTGGCGCTCAAGTGAAAGCACTTCAAGCGGCTACAGATGCAGGATTTAGACAAACAGCGATTGAGTTAAGCCAGCACTACATAGAAATGTTAAAAGTGGAGGCAGCTAATGGTTCATCTAAGCCTTCGTTGGCATCTTATCAGCGCTGGCTAGCTAGGGTTAAGCAGCTTTTACCAGTTGATGATGACTTACTTAAGACACATTTTATTATATGTTTTTCTAGTAGCCCATTAACCTGTGATGGCAAAGGGCAGATTTTAACACTGCAATTAGCATGGTATTCTCCAAATAGCAGTTGTTCTTCTCATATAAAAGAAAATATTTGTTTATATAATATTAGGACACCCTTATGAATAGAGCGCAAGGGTTAACCTTAATAGGAGTAATGATTTCTTTACTGCTTAGTAGTAGTATTGTATTGTTACTTGTTACGCTTTATAGTAAATATCAAAGATTGTATGCTAGTATTGAGCATACAGTTCAATATAATGAAAATAAAAGATTTATTCGGGGTTTTTTAGAAAATCAAATTATACGTGCTGGTTTTCATAATAAAGTTTTCTTACCTTCAAAGCAGGCTTTTCCAGAAGATGTGGAAAAAAAGCTTGCTGCAGGACAGGTTGTCCTATTAAGAAGTGAATCAGATTTACTCATTAGGTATCAGCCTATTTATCCAAATCAACTTAGTTGTGATGGACGTAATATTTCCAGGGATATTAAAAATAGACAGGAAGCGGCTGATTTACCCTTAGTAAGCACAAGAATCTATTTTGATAAACATAACAAAGTGTTACGTTGTAATGGGCACTCTATTTTAGAAAGTATAGACAGTGTGTACTTTGATATTATCGAAGAATATTCTTTAAAGGGGCGCTATGTAAAGGCTGTTTATTATGAAATATACCTTCTGGGAAATACTAATCCTGTTATTGGTAAGCTATATTTAAGGAATGCATTATGGTTAGCAAACAACTAGGAAATAGCATGCTAATGGTTATTTGCTTTATCCTAATAATGGGAATGCTTTCTGCTACTGCGTGGCGCATGGTGATATTAGAAACTAAAGTGATAGGTTACTCCTCAGATACAGAGCATTTAAAACACATGGCTACAAAAGCGATGTTATTTATAGAGAACGAAATATCTAACTTAGTAGTATCAGCCGATGCTTGTGTTCCTCTAAATGAAAATGGCTGTAATTTTATAATAGATAATGGAAGTTATTTTATAGAAGCTGAGCGGTTACGAAACTTAAAGCAGATTAATATTTATAATCAGACTTATAGTTTAAAAGGGTACTGGAAGGAAATAACTCCTGGTGAGTACCCAGTCGAATATTCGAACTTGAAGTTTTATGAGGTTACTGCAGGCGCTGAAAATAATTATGGCGAAAAAATTTATATGCGTAGTATTTTTTCTCGTTATTATTTTTAGTGTAACGGTGTTATGTATGCGTATTTTAGTATTTCTTTGGGTGATTTTTTTATCAGGGTATTCATATTCTTCAGTGTATGATGAAGTGCTGCTATATACTAAATCTGCTTCCGATTATAGTATTATTTATAAATCTGCGACAGGGCATGTTTTTAGAGATATATATGTTTCTGGAGAACTATATAAGAAATCAATTCCTTTGAATTTATATGCTTTAAGTAACTTGCAGTCTAGTGCTAGGCATGATGCACTAAACTCTAGTAGTGCTTATGCTTCTTTTGTGGCCTCTGAAAAACCGTTAGCCTCTCTTTATTTTATAAATGCTAATAACAGATTGGAGAAGGTTAGTCTGGATAATTTTGTTAGCAGAGAAGTTTCTTCTGAAATATTTTCAGCCTCTAGCTTGTTAAAAATTAAGGATATTTATCTTGATGATGCTTGGAAGAAAATTCTATTTATTTTTTCAAATGATAGATTGTCTGCCTATGATATAAGTGGTGGAAAATTTAATTTGATTTGGAAAAAATCTGTGCGCTTAAATACTATTAAAATTGAAATAATAGAAACATTAAATAAACAGCCTTATGTCGTTACTAGTGAAACGAATGAATTAAAATTTTATTCATTAACTTCGACAGCTAACGAATTTGCACTGACGGTTAGTGATGCCGCTAGTGTAGGTATACCGCTTTTTAAGTATAATTCTTATAAATTAGTTAGCGGACTCTATGTGAGCTCTTCTAATGGTGATGTTTGGTTTTTCGACTTGGCGAGATTTTCTAATCCAAGAAAAGTTTATAGTTCTTTAGTAACTAGGCTAGACCTAGTAGGTATAGTCCCTCATCCCTCAGGTGTTGGGGAAATACTAACTATTTCTTATAAAGAACAAGACCATAATTTAAAGCTGATGGGTATCTGGGATAATGGACAGGACTTTGTGCGTGATTTAAATATAAAAAATTTGGCAAGTATTGAAGAAAAAAACTACTCTGTGGGAGGTAATAGATACTCAGTTTATATAACTCCTTTAATAGACTCCTTTGATTGGCAAAAATATTTAGGCTGGAAGCTTAATCTGGGAGCATTATCTGTTAATAAGATTGTAGGTGTGAAGCTTATTGGTAAGCTGTTGCTAATCAGCTATGAAAAAAACATAGGAAAAAGTAATTACGTTTTACTTTTGCTGGATCCCAACACTGGAAATAGTCCTGATTTTGTAGTGTTAGACTTAAATAAAGATGGTCATTTCTCTGAATTAGATTGGTTTGATGGGCAAGCTATTATTGCTCTAGAAACCAATAGGTCTTCAATTTTAATATCGCCTGATGCAAGACTACATATAGCGCCAGGATCGGCCATTAGAATTCAAGTGGATCCACGCCATAACAGGCGGCATACATGGTATGTCATGCCACCTGAGCTTGTTCCATAATTATTTCCATTTGCCAGGTGAATAGGAAAATACAGGTAAAGACAGATTCCAATGAATAGCGGCCAAGCGAATGGCTAAACCTACAATAAATGAAATCAGCATATTAATATTTTCATCCAGCCCCATATATTTGAGCCCCAAATACAGTAGGGCAACTAATAAGGATACACTGGCATACAGTTCATGACGCAGCACTTGTGGAGTTCTATTACACATGACATCACGTAAAATGCCGCCAAAAATACCTGTAATCATTCCTGCCATAATGACCACTACAGTGCTGTATTGGTACTCAGCCTCTAACCTTAGAGCTACGTTGCAGCCAATAATGGTAAAGGCGATAAGTCCCATTGCATCTAAAATTAGGAACATGCGATTAAGGCGCTGCATAAAGCGCGCAATCAGCATGGTGAATAGGCCAGCAGAAATAGTAAGATAAATGTAAGGTGGGTGTTGCGTCCAAGAAATAGGGTAGTTGCCCAGAATAATATCCCGAACAGTGCCGCCCCCTAAAGCTGTTAAAAAGGCGATAAAGGCAACGCCAAATAAGTCCATATTGCGTCGCCCGGCGGCTAACGCGCCAGACATAGCTTCGGCAGTAATCGCCATAATATAGATATAGAGAAGCACAAAGACCTCGATCATGAGTCTATTGCCCCTCCCTCTGTCCTTTTACCTGAGAGTTTACGTAGCCTTAGCTACTTGCCCCTTCGGTGGAAACTTAGCGTTTCTCTCTCCAGTTGGCGACGAAAAAAGATTGCAGTACATGAGCCTGAGCGTTTATGGGAGTTTGCGCCTTCGGCGGAGGCAAGCCTCGCTCTCCTGCAATCTGTGCATTATACGTATTCAACCAGTCTTGAACAGTCCGCTGTTCATTATCTTTTAGCTAAATAGCTTAGCGATAAATTTCAACACTATCGGCCTCCATTTTATAGCCAACGCTAGCAAGTTCATTGCTATCACTTTCTACTTTAAGCCGGCCTTCAAGCCAAAAAGGTTGCCATAAACTATTGAGGGCAACACCAGCTTCTGTGGTTACCCAAATAATTTGATTAGAAGGCGGTGGTGGTACGTGAATACAAGCGCCCATATAAGGGACGAGAAAAAATTCGCGCGTTCGGTCATCATCATCAAACTCTAAAGGCACAATATAACCAGGAATACGTACATATTGCCCGTCAAATTCAGTGACCACAGGGGCATTAGGTTCTAACTGTAGGGCTGCTGGGGCTGATTCATCATCTAAACTGGCATGCATTGGTTCCATGATCAGCGCTTGTTGCGCGGGGCGCAGATCTTTCCAAGTAATTTTGCGTGCTTCTTCTGCGTGGCTGTTACAAGCAACAAGTAGGCAAAAAACACAGATAAGACGTTTCATAATTTAATACTCAAGCCATCTGCCAGTGAATGACGGTAGGCGCCCATGGCAGGAATAAGGCTGATAATAACAGCTGTACCTAGCACACAGGCGAGTAATGTGAGTTCGTATCCACTAGGAAAACTAATGGGTAAATAAAGCCCGTATAACGCTTGTAATGGTGATTGTAAGAATGCAATTAACAAGTATAAGAGTGCAACACCGAGTAGTATGCCTAAGGCGCTGAGGATAAAGGCTTCCATCAGCAGTAAGCTGGCGACATGCCGAGGGTGTGCGCCTAATGAGCGCAGTATGGCCATTTCACGGCGCCGCTCATTTAGGCTCGCGAGAATCATGCCCAGCATGCCTATTAACCCCGTGAACACAACAAATAAAGAAATAATAAACAAGACCTTTTCAATATTGCTCATTAAGCCCCATAGTTCTTGCAACGCTACGCCAGGTAAAATGGCAAGCAAGGGTTCTGTTGTCCATTGATTGATTTGGCGCTGTAATCCAAAGGTTGCGGTTTTACTATTTAAGCCAACTAACATTGCCGTGATGGACTTAGGGGTTAAATCCATTTTTTGCAGATCAGCTTTAGTTGTTTTGGCTCCCGAGTAGGCTGGTATACCGTTATGCCAGCCTAGATGCACAGCTTCCATACCCTCTAGTGATATATGCAAAGTACGGTCTACAGGAGTGCCTGTTGGTTGTAAAATACCAACCACTTTAAAGGGACTATCGTCATGCTGTACTAAGCTTACTTTGGCAACACCATGGGCTAGAATAACCTCGTCATTCAACTGATAGCCCAATGCTTTTGCTACTTCAAAGCCTAATACAATCTGTAATGGGTCATCCTCAGCAAACCATTTGCCTTGTGCTAGTTGTAGGTGTTTTTTGTTGCTGTATTGATAGAAGCGTAAATAGTCTTGGTTAGTGCCTAAAACACGGTAACCTTTATGAGAATCGCCTAATGAAAGCGGAATAGCCCATTTAACTTGGGGGTGCTTTTGCCAGTGTTGAAAACTTGACCAACGAATATTGTTTGTAGCATTACCAATACGAAATACTGAGTACAATAACAGATTGATTGAGCCAGAGCGCGCGCCAATAATTAAATCGGTGCCACTAATAGTGCTAGCAAAGCTGCGTTTTGTTTCGCTGCGGATACGTTCGACACTGAGCAATAAACAAACAGATAGCGCAATTGCAATTAAGGTTAGAAGCGCGCTAAAGCGTCGATTCATCAAGCTTTTAAAGGCCAAAGAAAATAGAGACACTATACGTTCTCCTTAGCGACTTGGTTGATATCTTGCAGTGCTACTGTGCGATCAAACAAAGGGGCTAAATTTTGATCATGGCTGACAAACAATAAGCTGCTACCTGTCGCTGTGCATTGCTCAAATAGACACTCAATGAAATGTTCTCGTGTTTGGTAATCAAGTGCTGATGTGGGCTCATCGGCAATAATTAATGAAGGTGAGCCAAGTAACGCCCGTGCTGCGGCAACGCGCTGTTGCTGGCCAATAGAAAGTTGGTCTGCACGCTGTTCGTATAAGTCAGGCTCTAGCCCCAGCTGGCTGAGTAGCTGCTCAATACGTTGTGAAATGGCCTGAGCATCACCTAAACGTGCTTTACGTTGCTTTGAAAAGCGACAGCTAAGAGCGACATTTTGTCTCACACTTAGGAAGGGCAATAGATTAAATTGTTGGAAAATAAAGCCTATATGATCAGCTCTAAATTGATCGCGGGCCTTGTTAGATAAGCTTGATAGTGATGTGTCCAGTAAACGAATTTGTCCGTATTTGGTTGTAAGTACGCCAGCCAGTAAACCTAATAATGTGGTTTTCCCACTGCCAGAAGGGCCTTGGAGAAAGACCTTTTCTTGTGGCAGCATAGAAAAGCTTGGAATATCTAGAATGTCTTTTTGCTTAGGATAGGCAAAGCGTACTTGATCTAATACAAGAACAGGGTTGGGCATGGTTACCACTTCCATTGTGTTTGTTGCGCTGTAAAGCGGGTGCTGGTTTGAATATCAGGGCTAATGAGTTGCATCTGAATTTTTTCAATTAATGGGAAAGCTGTAAATAAAGGCTTTACGTCTAATTGATTAATTTTGTCGATTGCCGCACATTGATAGTTGATATGTACTAACCAGTCACTATGCTGATCGTCGTGGTCGTGGTCGTGGTCGTGGTCGTGGTCGTGGTCGTGGTCATTAGGCTGGGTAAGCTGCACTTTGGTGCGTTGGCATGCCGCCTGCTGTGGCAGCCAAATAAGCTGGTCTGCTTGTTCTAGTTGCTGAGTTACCTGCTGTAATTTTGCTTTTTGCTCTGGGGTATGTGGCTGGTGCTCAAATCCCAATAAATTATAGGCAGGGCTGCTAATGGTAATTTCGAGCTGGTTTTGCTCTATAGCTACAAAGAGCTCAGTTAAGCCGTGCTGATGTGTGCCTAAAGAGGCTAAGCTTTCTTCGTTTGCCAGCGCAGGGGCTGTGCAAATGAATAATGCGAGTACGGATAGAGTGGGTTTAAACATGTCAATTACTCTCTGCTGAAAAGTTATAATATAACATTTATGTTGCAGAAGAAAATCGCCTTTAGCAAGTGATTTTTGCGATTTACTGGCGTTGTTAACAGGCATTGCATGAAAAAATCGTAAAAATATTTTTCTTTTTAGCTTTGGTTGAGCTATAAAGCACTGTTAGAGTTTCAGGGTTAAAAATACGGCCATTGTTTGGTCTGCCGAGGTTCTTAAAAATGTCTTACACACTTGATGCTTTTCTTGCTCGTATAAAACAACGCGACCCGGATCAACCAGAGTTTCACCAAGCGGTTGAAGAAGTGTTGCGAACGTTATGGCCGTTTTTAGAAGATAACCCGCAGTACGTTAAGGCTGGAATTATTGAGCGTATGGTTGAGCCAGAGCGCGTAATTTTATTTCGAGTGCCTTGGGTTGATGATAAAGGTCAGGTGCATGTTAACCGTGGCTATCGTATTCAGATGAATAGTGCCATTGGTCCTTATAAAGGTGGTTTACGCTTCCACCCTTCTGTAAATCTAGGAATTCTCAAGTTCTTAGCATTTGAACAAGTTTTTAAGAATGCGCTAACAACACTGCCAATGGGGGGCGGTAAAGGCGGTTCTGACTTTGATCCTAAAGGTAAAAGCGACAATGAAGTCATGCGTTTTTGCCAATCATTTATTACAGAGTTATACCGTCATATAGGACATAATCTTGACGTTCCTGCAGGCGATATCGGCGTAGGTGCTCGTGAGATTGGTTATATGTTTGGTCAGTACAAGCGCTTAGCTAACGAATTTACCTCAGTATTAACAGGTAAAGGTATGACCTATGGTGGTAGTTTGATACGTCCAGAAGCTACGGGTTATGGCTGTGTTTATTTTGCAGAAGAAATGCTAAAAAGCCGCCGCATGCGCTTTGAGGGACAGCGAGTGGCTATTTCTGGCTCAGGTAATGTTGCTCAGTATGCTGCACAAAAGGTTTACGAGTTAGGTGGTAAGGTAGTTACGCTGTCTGACTCTGCTGGTACGGTGCACTTTAATAATCCAGAAGGCATGACCCAAGAGCACTGGGCTTATTTAATGGATCTAAAAAATGTTCGCCGCGGACGTATTCAAGAATTGGCGGAACATTTTGGTCTTGAATTCCTAGCCGGACAGCGCCCTTGGTCAGTGCCTTGCAGTATTGCATTACCTTGCGCAACACAAAATGAACTGAATTTGGACGATGCTAAGCTGTTGCTGAAAAATGGCTGTATTTGTATTGCCGAAGGCGCCAATATGCCATCAACCTTAGATGCAGTGGATTACTTCTTAGAATCTGATGTGCTCTATGCACCTGGTAAGGCTTCTAATGCTGGTGGTGTGGCTGTGAGTGGCTTAGAAATGAGTCAAAACGCTATGCGCTTGCTGTGGACCGATGGTGAAGTGGACGCCAAATTACATAGTATTATGCAAAGTATTCATAATGCCTGCGTTATGTATGGCGAAGAAAATGGCCGTATTAACTATGTTAAAGGCGCCAATATTGCTGGCTTTGTGAAGGTTGCTGATGCCATGCTGGCGCAAGGTATTGTTTAAATAAGTGAGTGATATCTGAAAGGTTTGGTTTGCTAATTATCAAATCAAGCCTTTTGGTTAGTCTGTAGTTCCTAGTTAGAATAACCAACGTTTACTCTGCTCAATTAAACATTGGGTGAGCTGAGCGAGTTTGGGTGATTGAATATCCCAATGATGCCAATACAATGGCGTATCTATATAGCATCCAGGGGCGAGATCTATTATTTCGCCACTAGCTAACTCTTTTGTGCAGTGAATAGACGGCACCATGCCATAGGCTAAGCCAAGTTTAATGGCATGATAAAAAGCCTCTGTAGAAGGAATATAATGAATAGGGCAGCTATCTTGATGGACGCTAAAATGTTCATGTAGAAAGCTAGCTTGTAGTTGGTCTTTGCGGTCAAACACCAATAAAGGCGCTTTTAAAATACTATTTCGGTTAAGCCCTTGTTTGAAGTAGCGGGTGTAGAAACTGGGGGATGCTAATAAACGATAACGAATTGAACCCAGTAACCTAGCATTACAGCCTTTCATCGCTGTACTTTTAGCGGATATAGCTGCCAGTGCAGTGCCTGCTTCTAATGCAGTGTGAGTGAAGTCTTGATCGTCTACTAAAATATCCAGCATGATATTTTCTGTTTGCAGAAAATCGCTCAGCGCTGGTAAGAACCAAGTACCTAAAGAGTCATTATTGATGGCAATAGGGATTCGCATGCCAACCGTATTATAAAAGTCGCTTTCAAATTCTTGAGCCAGCGCTTGGCTGCGGCGCAAATAATGAACCAGCATTAACCCTTCTTGTGTTGAGTGACAAGGGCGCGTGCGGCTAACTAAAGGAACACCCAGTTGGCTTTCTAAAGCCTTGATACGCTGTGAAATAGCCGAAGCGGTAATCTTTAGTTTGTGTGCTGCTTGCTCAAAACTACCTGTGTCAATAATAGCTAATAGGGCTTGGGTCTTTTTACTGTCCAGCTTCATAGGTTGTGTTGGCTCTATTGGTCGCTAAGTTAAGAAAAATTAATGCAGCTTGAATTGTTTTCAGGAAAATAGCTGTCCGCTACTTTTCTGGATAAGCTGATAAGAATAGAGCATAGGTAGTTGTAAGGTAATAGATAAAAATGAATTTTGAAGTGGTTGTTTCTGCTTTTTTTATAGGCTTAGGGCTAATTGTTGCTATTGGTGCGCAAAATGTATTTATCATTAAAACTGGCTTACAGCAACGCAAGGTATTTGTAGCGGCTTCTATTGCCGCAAGCTGCGACTTTTTATTAATAGTTGCTGGCGTTTTTTTTATGGCCAGTTTGAAAGACCAATTACCTTGGTTTGTGCCAGCTGCACGCTGGTTAGGCATTGTTTTCGTGCTGTATTATGGCGCTTTATCTTTGCTTAATGCACTGCGCCAAAAACCAAGAGGTTGGGCTAACGTAGTTGCAGATGCTGAACAAAAAACAGCTGGTAAAACAGTAGCCTTAGCTGCTTTAGGTTTCACTTTATTAAATCCACATGTTTATCTTGATACCTTTATGATTTTGGGCAATCTAGGCTCAGAATTTGCGGGAATGAATAAGCTAAGCTTTATTATTGGTGCTTGTCTTGCTTCTTTCTTGTGGTTTTTTGGTATTGCTTATGCAGCCAAGTCTGCTGCCCAGCTTTTTACTAAGGTTTGGGTAATACGTTGTTTTGATTTAGTTGTTGCTCTAGTTATGCTGGTTATTGCTTATAATCTCTATCAACTTAAATAGAACCTGACCTAAGGCCTGCAAACAAAGTAGATGCTTGCTTGCAGTAAGTTAGGTGGCAGTCCAAAATGGTGTTTTTTGTACCTTTGCATTCAAGGACACTACATGTCGCTGCCTTTTGTAAAACCCCTTGTACTGGAACAATTAGCACGTCAATTTAGTGCTGATGACTTTGCATTTACCACCACTGATGAAATACCTGCGTTTCGTGGTGTTTTAGGGCAAGAGCGAGCAGTAGAAGCACTACAGTTTGGTGTAGCTATGCCACGCCCTGGCTATAATGTTTTTGTTATGGGCTATGCTGGAACTGGGCGTTATTCTTATGTAAAACGCTACCTTGCCAATGAAGCCAAGCGTAAAAGCACACCCAGTGATTGGCTTTATGTAAATAACTTCAATGATGCACGTGAGCCATTGGCTTTGCAGTTACCAGCAGGTAAGGGCAGTGCTTTTTGTCGAGATATTGATCAGTTATTGACAAATATTCTGGCTACTTTTCCAGCTGTTTTCGAAACCCCTACTTGGCAGCAGAAAAAAAGTACTATTGATCGTGAGTTTAATCGTAATTACGACAGTGTTTTAGACTTTATTGAGAAAAAAGCGTTAGAGAAAAGTGTCGCTCTCTATCGTGACAGTAATAGTATTTCTTTTACACCTATGTATGAAGGCAAGGCTTTAGATGAAGCTGAGTTTGCTTTGCTAGCAGAGGAACAGCGTGAGAAGTTTCATGCTGATATTGCTGAGCTTGAAGAGTTGCTTAATCAGAAACTTTCGATTTTGCCACAATGGAAGCGTGAATCCAGTAATAAACTACGCCAACTCAATGAAGAGACTATTGCTCAAGCACTAGAGCCATTATTGGCTCCACTGGCTAAAACCTATAGCGACTTTCCTGATGTGCTAGCCTATTTACAAGCTATGCAAGGTAATTTGTTGAAAACAGTAGTAGATCAGCTAGTGACAGAGGAAAGCAGTGAGCCAGTGCGTCGTCAAATTCTAGAGCTGCAATATAGCCCTAATTTGATTGTTGGGCATCATGCAACGGCTGGAGCTCCTGTGATTTTCGAGTCGCATCCTACTTATGATAATATTTTCGGCCGCATAGAATATGTTAGCGACCAGTCAGGGCTATCAACCAATTACCGTCAGTTACGGGCAGGCGCTTTGCAAAAAGCCAATGGTGGTTATTTGGTATTAGAGGCAGAGAAGTTATTAACTGAGCCTTTTGTATGGGATGCGCTAAAGCGAGCTTTGCATTCACGTCAGATCAAGATGGAATCCCCCCTGTTAGAGTTAGGACGTTTTGCTGCAGTTACCTTAAGCCCGCAAGTCATACCCTTACAGGTTAAAGTTATTATTATTGGTGAACCTAATTTTTATTACGCCTTGCAAGAATATGATGCAGACTTTCAAGAGCTGTTTCGTGTTTTGGTAGATTTTGATTCAGAAGTGGCTATTGATGAAGATAGCTTAGAGCATTTTGCCCAGCTCATGAAAACGCGCACTACTGAGGAAGAAATGGCGCCGTTAACAGCCTGTGCTGTGGCCGCGTTGGCTCGTTATAGTGCACGTTTGGCAGAGCATCAACAGCGCTTATCTGCCAGTATCAGTGATGTTTTCCAAGTTGTCAGTGAAGCTGATTTTATTCGCCTACAGCTAGGTGAAGTGCATACTGATGCTAATCATGTCGCTCAAGCCATACGTGCGCGTGAATACCGTACTGGACGTATTAGCCAGCAAATTCAAAACGATATTTTAGCTGGTGTTATCTTGATTGATAGCCAGGGCGAGGCTGTGGGTAAGTGCAACGGCTTAACAGTACTGAGTATTGGTGACTCCTCTTTTGGCGCGCCTGCACGCATTTCTGCCACTGTCTACCCTGGCAATAATGGCATTGTGGATATTGAGCGTGAAGCCAGCCTAGGACAATCCATTCACTCCAAAGGTGTGATGATTTTAACAGGCTTTTTAGGTTCTAAATATGCGCAAAAGTATCCATTAGATATATCTGCAAGCATCGCTCTTGAACAATCGTATGGCTATATTGACGGGGATAGCGCTTCGCTAGGCGAGGGCTGTGCATTGATTTCAGCATTAGCCAAAGTACCATTAAAACAGTGCTTTGCGATTACAGGCTCACTCAACCAATTTGGCGAAGTACAGGCAATTGGCGGCGTGAATGAAAAAATTGAAGGTTTTTTCCAACTCTGTAAAGCGCGGGGCTTGACGGGCGAGCAAGGTGTTATTATTCCTCAAGCTAATGTGGCCAACTTAATGCTCAATAGCGAAGTGCTTAACGCTGTGCAACAAGGTTTGTTTAACGTCTTTGCGGTGCGCTGCGTTGATGATGCATTAGAAATTTTGACAGGACAGTCAGCAGGTGCTGTTGATGATCAAGGCAATTTCCCAGAAGGCTCAATAAATGCGTTAGTGGTTAAGCGTCTGCAAGAAATAGCCGAACAAGACAAAACAACAGATGAAGCCTTAGAGGAAGTGTTAAAAAACGCCATGGCACAGGCTAACGAATAATTATACCCAAGAGTTAAATTATTCCAGAAATAATGCACAAAGATATCCACAGGGAGGTGGGTATGTGTTCTAGTTAAAAATATACTATCTATTTGTTATTTAAGCTTGACCTGAGCATTTCTTTTGATCTAGAAGACATATTTTGTAATCATTGCACAAAACTACTCAAATGCAAGATTTATAAGGCTTTTTGACAATCAGCTTGGTAACTATAATACTACTGTCATAATAACCAGTTAGCCTGTTGGTTATTTTTTAATCAACTGCTTGTAATCCTTTTGTTTCCGTTATTGCACTCTTTTTGAAAGAGCTTTAAACAGCTTTATCCACAGATTTTTTGGATAAGTATTTTGCAGAAAACTATTGAGCAGATAGCGACTGTGGACTGATCTTGATCAAGTACTTATACAAATGACCACGTAGATGTATTTTTTCAGCATAAGCGTAGGTCAAAAGTAAATTATTTGCTGGATAAGCTTTATGCTGCGCTGGTTAACTATTTATCTTAGCATTTTCTTTATACCTCCCATGCTGTACGCCGAGGATATTAATTATAGTGCGCCTTGGGGGTTATTTACGCATGTGCCTATTGCACGCTATAAGACTGCAGAGATTCCGCTAAACAAAGGCTATTTACAGAGCAGTTTGCGGTATTTAAGTGAGTTTGATCAGCAGAGCCATGCTGTGAATAAGTTTTGTGTTATAGGTTATGCTTATCACCAACAAGACAAACTCGAAAAAGGCCAATGGCTGGTGTATTGGCTGAATACGCAGCAACTTATCAGATGGGAGTTGCCCAGTGCTGAAAATAATAAAGACTTAAATACAGTTAAAGACTCGTTAATTTTTGCTAAACCCTATATTGATTTAAGGTCATTGGTTCCGCTAGCTGAGCCTTTGCATATGGCTGATTGGGAGGAGAAAGGGGTAATGCAAGTTATACAGGATTGTATTGCACACGGAGATAGTATTTTGATTAAGTCACTACGTAAGTAGGGGATGCCTAATAAGTCAAAGCCAAGCGCTTACTGAACTAGCAAACGCTTGGCTTGAGTGCTTAGTGTGAGCGTGGCGCAATCATATTCTCAGGGCGTAAAATATCCATTAATAAGTCTTCTTCCAATAGTTTTTCTTCACGCACTAATTCTAAAACACCACGCCCAGTTTCTAATGCTATTTTGGCAATGCGGGTAGCATTTTCGTAGCCAATGTAGGGGTTAAGCGCAGTGACTAAACCAATAGAATGTTCAACCAGTTCACGGCAGCGATCTTCATTGGCTGTAATACCCGTGATGCAATGCTCACGTAGCATATCCATAGCACGGCCTAATAGGCGAATCGAATCCATGGTTTTCCATGCAATCAAAGGCTCCATTACGTTTAATTGTAATTGACCAGCCTCGGCTGCCATCGTAGAGGAAAGGTCGTTACCAATAATATCGTAAGCTACTTGGTTAACTGCCTCTGGAATAACAGGATTTACTTTGCCTGGCATGATAGAGCTGCCAGGCTGGCGTGGTGGCAGGTTAATTTCATTAATGCCTGTACGAGGACCGCTTGATAACAAGCGTAGATCATTACAAATTTTTGAAAGTTTAACTGCAGTGCGTTTGAGTAATCCTGAAAGTAAGACAAAAGCGCCCATATCAGAAGTGGCTTCAATTAAGTCAGGTTCTGCTTTAATCGGATGTCCACTAATCACGGCTAAACGCTCAACGGCTAAAGCTTGGTACTTAGGATCAGCGTTAATGCCAGTGCCAATGGCGGTACCACCAAGGTTCACTCCTGTGAGTAAGATAGGCACCAGTTGTTGGAAGCGCTCCATATCTTCGCGCAAGTTGTTGGCAAAAGCATTAAATTCCTGACCTAATGTCATAGGCACTGCGTCTTGTAGCTGAGTACGCCCCATTTTAAGTACTTGTGCAAACTCAACGCCTTTGTCGGCAAAGGCTTTAATCAATTGCTCAAGGCTATCCATTAGACGGTTATGGCCTAATAGTAAGCCAACCCGAATAGCCGTTGGGTAAGCATCATTGGTGGACTGAGCCATATTCACATCATTATTAGGATGTAAATATTGGTATTCACCTTTGTTTTTACCCATAGTTTCCAGTGCAATATTGGCGATGACTTCGTTGGCATTCATGTTGGTAGAAGTGCCAGCGCCGCCTTGAATCATGTCAACAATAAACTGTTCATGATATTCGCCTGCAATAATTTTACGGCACGCTGTTGTAATGGCTTGGTGTTTTTCTTTATTTAAATAACCTAGCTGATGGTTAGCGTCGGCTGCGGCTTGTTTAACCATTGCCAATGCAATAACAAGGTTAGGATAATGCGATAAAGGCACACCACTTAAGTGAAAGTTATTTTTAGCACGTAAGGTTTGTATGCCGTAATAGGCATCTGAGGGTACTTCTAGCTGACCAAGTAGGTCTTTTTCTGTACGAAATGCTGGAGCCGACATAGGGATTAGTCCTTATAGGAGTAGGAATAACTCCTAGATGGTATGCCTTATGGCAATAAACTGCTAATGGGAAAGATCAATGACAGGGTCGATAGAAACCTGTCATGTAGTAAGACTACAAAGTCTGAAAAGATGTCACCTTTAAGAGCGGGGGAGAAACTGGTTAACGCTATGTTAGAGAGGGAAAGGAAGTAAAAGCGCAGGTCTAGCCTGCGCTTTTAAGAGGTTAGAACTGTTCAGCAGATAAATTAAACAATGAATCACTGCCAGCGCAAATACTGGCTTCTAAACCTAGTGTACGTGCCATTAGATGTTTAAAGAAGAACTCAGCTGTACCTAACTTAGCATGGTAGAAAGCAGGCTCTTGTGCTTTGTTTTGTTCTGCTGCTGTTGCCATTCTTGACCACATCCAAGCATAGGCGGTATAGCCAAAAAGATGCAGATACTCAACAGAGGCAGCACCAATTTCGTTTGGATTTTTCGCAGCATGCTCTAGTAGCCAAGCGGTTACTTTCTCTAAACGCTGTAGTGCTTGCTCTACTTCGCTAGCGTATAGGGTATTTGGTTGTGCAATATGTTCACGTACAATTTGGGCAAAGTCGCGTACATATTCACCGCCATTAGCGACTACTTTGCGTCCAGTTAAATCGAGTGCTTGAATTCCATTGGTGCCTTCATAGATTTGTGCAATACGCACATCTCGCACTAATTGTTCTTGTCCCCACTCACGGATATAACCATGTCCACCAAAAACTTGTTGGCCATGTACGCAACTTTCAAAACCGTTATCAGTAAAGAAAGCTTTCGCAATAGGCGTTAACAGCGCAACTTGGCCAGCCGCTTTTTTTGCTTCTTCGCTGTCTTGGCTAAACTTGGCGATATCTAGTTGTTCACCAACTAAACAGGCAAAGGCGCGTCCACCTTCATTGAGTGCACGCATGGTTAATAGCATGCGACGAACATCAGGATGCACAATAATAGGGTCTGCTACTTTGTCCTTAGCTTGTGGACCAGTAGCTGAGCGGCTTTGTAAGCGTTCACGTGCATATTCAACCGCGCTCTGATAGGAAGCTTCAGCACAGCCAATACCTTGTATACCAATAGAGAGGCGCTCGTAGTTCATCATGGTGAACATAGCAGCCAGCCCTTTGTTGATTTCACCAACAAGGTAGCCTTCAGCACCATCAAAGTTCATTACACAGGTAGCAGAGGCTTTAATACCCATTTTGTGCTCAATAGAGCCACAACTAACAGTATTTTTTGCACCTAATGAGCCATCAGCATTCACTAAAAACTTAGGTACTAAAAATAATGAGATACCACGAGCACCAGCTGGCGCATCAGGTAATTTAGCTAAGACAAGGTGAACAATGTTTTCGGTTAAATCTTGTTCGCCGCCAGTGATGAAAATTTTGCTACCAGTAATATGATAGGTACCATTGGCTTGAGGTTCTGCACGTGTACGGATAATACCTAAGTCAGTACCCGCGTGGGCTTCAGTTAAGCACATGGTGCCTGACCAACGGCCTTCATAAATAGGTGGTAAGAAGCGGTTTTTTAGTTCTTCACTGGCATGCGCGTCAATAGCTAAACAGGCGCCTGAGCTAAGAGCTGAGTAGAGTGCAAAACTAGAGCCAGCGCTGTAGAGCATTTCCTCAAACATAACAGATAGCATTTTAGGCATGCCCATGCCGCCATAATTAGGATTGCCTGTTAAACCAACCCAGCCGCCTTCTACGTAGGTTTGATAAGCTTCTTTAAAACCTGTTGGCGTGGTAACAATGCCATTGTTCCAGCGGGCTTCTTCCTCGTCGCCGCTGCGATTAAGTGGAGCAATAAGCCCACCAGTAACTTTGGCCGCTTCCTCTAAAATAGCATCGGCCGTTTCAGCTTCTACTGTTTCATTCAAGGCTGGTAAGCGAGCCCATAATTTAGGAGCTTGGAATACTTCGTGAAGAACAAAGCGCATATCGCGCACAGGAGCTTGGTAATCGGCCATGACTATTCCTATTGAGGTGTAGAGAGAGAATGATAAGCGAATCTTACTTATTGCGTTTTCGTAAACGTAAAGCAGTATTCCTTAAAAAGCGGTTGCATGATTAGTTAATAATAATCAGAAACCGCACTCTAGACAGTTATCATATGCTTAAAAGCGGCTGTGTAGCAGCTTTGTTAGACGATGGTCGAGCCTATTCGATAAGTTGATTTATATCTTGATAATGCACCATGTAATGCTTGATGGCTTCTGTACGTGCAGTCAATAAGGCTTCACCAAAGGCTGGACCTTTTAAACCTTGTTCGATAAACGGTTGACTGCTTATAGCTTTTGCGGCGTCTAGTGCGCCACGTAGAAAATCACTTTGCGGATAAGGCTGTTGCTCAAAACCGTAACGGCCACAGGAGTCCATCTCACAAGCTGCACAAAATTCTATTAAGCGTTGAGGATGTTGAATCGCATTTAAAGCATAGAGAAGCTGGGCTATCTGTTCAGCGCTGAGCTCTAGTGCGCGATGACAAAGACTATGGTATTGCCCAACTAGCACAGCCATTGCCGCCTGTTCTTTAGGTATCCGATAGCGCTGATTAACCGCCTTTATTAAGGGGATACCTGCTTTATCGTGATTTGGATGATGTGGTAGTTGATCTTTGTCTGTTAACCCTTTGCCAAGATCGTGGAGTAAGCATGCCCAACGTACAGCTAGAGATTGTTTATGTATCGCACATTGTCGCAAGACATGCAGCAGATGCAAGCCGGTATCTATTTCGGGGTGCGACTTAGGATTTTGTGGAACGCCAAAGAGTGCATCTACTTCTGGAAATAATACGCTAAGTGCTTGGCATTCACGTAAGCTGGATATAAATACGTCAGGACGTGGCTCCATCAGTGCTCGGCTAACTTCTTTCCATACGCGCTCAGGCGTTAGATGATTGAGTTCGCCGCTTTGCGCTAATTGTTGCATCAGTTCTAAGGTTTCAGGGGCGATACTAAAACCAAGATTGGCATAACGGGCAGCAAAGCGAGCAACACGCAAGACCCGTAAAGGATCTTCAGCAAAAGCAGGGGATACGTGGCGTAAAACACGCTGAGCTATATCGGCTTGGCCGTTATGCGGGTCATAAATAATGCCTTGTTCATCTTCAGCTATGGCATTAATGGTAAGGTCACGGCGGATTAAATCATCTTCAAGGCTGACATCAGGTGCTGAATAAATTTCAAATCCACCATAGCCATGACCGCTTTTACGTTCAGTGCGGGCAAGGGCGTATTCTTGTTTTGTTTCAGGGTGTAAAAAAACCGGGAAGTCAGCGCCTACTGGCTGAAAGCCTGCATCTAGCATTTGTTGTGGACTAGCGCCTACCACCACATAGTCAATATCGGTAATAGGCTGATTGAGTAAGCGATCACGGACTGCGCCCCCCACCTTGAATATTTGCATGATCATCCTTACCTTTAATAAATGCCTATGCAGAGTCTGCAATGAATTTGCAACGGATAAGTTTTTATACTGTCCCACAGCTGCAATAAGTGATCTTAATGGGTATAGTATGCTGATAGTAAAAAATAATCGTAACTATGGTATTAATTAATTATACCTAACTATTATTTTGTCCTAGTATAGTATCCGAAAACTAAATAACTCTAAGGAGTCTACGATGTCTTACATCAATAGCGAAGTTAAGCCATTCAACGCAAAAGCTTACCACAACGGTAACTTCATTGACGTTAGCGAAGCTGATTTAAAAGGTAAATGGTCTGTAGTTTTCTTCTACCCAGCAGACTTTACTTTCGTTTGCCCAACAGAGTTAGGCGACCTAGCTGATAACTACGCAGAGTTCAAAAAACTAGGCGTTGAAATCTACTCAGTATCTACTGATACGCATTTCACTCACAAAGCTTGGCATGACACTTCAGATACCATTAAGAAAATCCAATACCCAATGATTGGTGACCCAACAGGTACTTTAACTCGCAATTTCAATGTCATGATTGAAGCTGAAGGTATTGCTGACCGTGGTACTTTCGTTATCAACCCAGAAGGCAAAATTCAAATTGTTGAAGTCAATGCTGGCGGTGTTGGCCGTGACGCACAAGAGCTTCTACGTAAAGTGAAAGCAGCACAATACATTGCTGCGCACCCTGGCGAAGTTTGCCCAGCTAAATGGAAAGAAGGTGCAGAAACCTTAGCTCCATCACTAGACTTAGTAGGTAAAATCTAAGGTTTAACCTTAGTTTACCTTCGCGCTTACTGAATATTTAGTGAGTGACCCGACGCCCGGGCACTGGTTGTCCGGGCGTTTTGTATCCAGAATATGTAAAACGGAGCTTTCGTCATGTTAGACGCTAACTTAAAAACTCAATTAAAGGCCTACCTAGAAAAGGTGACGCAGCCATTCGAGATCGTTGCGTCGCTAGATGAAGGTGAAAAGTCAGCTGAGCTTAAAGGCTTACTAGAGGATATCGTCAGTTTAAGCGATAAAATTAGCTTGCGCTTAGATGGGACAGATGCACGTAAACCATCATTCTCACTTAACCGTATCAAGGGCAATATTAGCTTAAGATTTGCTGGTATTCCTATGGGCCATGAATTTACTTCACTAGTCTTGGCGCTATTGCAAGTAGGTGGCCACCCATCAAAACTATCTGCTGAAATGATTGAGCAGATCAAGAATTTACAAGGTGAGTTTAATTTTGAAACTTACTTTTCACTGTCATGCCAAAACTGCCCAGATGTAGTTCAAGCATTAAACTTAATGGCAGTGCTAAACCCTAATATTCGCCATGTGGCTATTGATGGCGCGCTTTTCCAAGATGAAGTGGATCAGCGTAAAGTAATGTCAGTGCCAAGCGTTTACCTCAATGGTGAGTTCTTCGAGCAAGGTCGTATGACGGTTGAAGAATTAATCGCCAAGCTAGATACAGGTGCAGTAGCTCGTGAGGCTGAAAAACTAAATGAGAAAGACGCTTTTGATGTGCTTGTGATTGGTGGTGGTCCAGCCGGTTCAGCAGCTGCCATTTATGCTGCACGTAAAGGTATTCGCACGGGGGTAGCTGCTGAGCGCTTTGGTGGTCAAGTAATGGATACCATGGCGATTGAAAACTTTATTTCAGTTAAAGAAACAGAAGGCCCAACCCTTGCACGACAACTGGAAGAGCATGTTCGTCAATACGAAGTAGATATCATGAATCTGCAGCGTGCTAGCCGCTTGATTCCTGCACCTGAGAAAGGCGGTTTGCATGAAGTTGAATTTGCCTCTGGCGCTAAGTTAAAAGCTAAAACAGTTATTCTGTCTACCGGTGCTCGCTGGCGCGAACTGAATGTGCCAGGTGAAACTGAATACCGTGCTCGTGGTGTGGCGTATTGCCCACACTGTGACGGCCCTTTATATAAAGGCAAACGTGTGGCTGTTATTGGCGGCGGTAACTCAGGTGTAGAAGCAGCAATTGATCTGGCAGGCGTGGTGGCGCATGTTACTTTGATTGAGTTTGGCGAAGCACTGCGTGCTGATGATGTATTACAGAAGAAACTCCGCAGCTTGCCTAATGTAAACATCATTACCAATGCGCAAACCACAGAAGTAGTAGGTGATGGTGAGAAAGTAAATGGCTTGATTTACAAAGATCGCGCTACTGAAAATTTACACACTGTTGAACTAGAAGGCGTATTCGTACAAATTGGCTTATTACCTAACAGTGATTGGTTAAAAGGTACAGTAAGCCTAACCAAGTTTGGCGAAATTGAGGTGGATGCTCGCGGACAAACCAATATTCCAGGCGTGTTTGCCGCAGGTGATGTAACTACTGTGCCTTATAAGCAGATCATTATTGCCATGGGTGAAGGGGCTAAAGCGTCGTTAGCTGCCTTTGATCACTTGATTCGTTCATAACTCAGCTGTTTTGCATTGTGTGCATAAGACCGCTGAGGCGTAAGCTAAAGCGGTCTTTTTTTTAGGAGAAAATCATGCGTTTAATTGAAAAAGAAGCAAATTGGAAAGGTTTTTTACAAGAGCTATTGGGCGACTACAGCCTCGGGAAATAGCTGGCGCCAGTATTCAAAGCCGCCATCCATACTGTACAGATGTTCAAAGCCTTGCCCATGTAAATAAGCGGCTGCACTTTGGCTTGAATGGCCATGGTAGCAGACCACAATAGTAGGCTTATCTAAATCCGCATTGGCTAAAAAGTCAGGTAATGAATAGTTATCCAAATGAATAGCTTTAGGCATGTGCCCAGCATTAAAACTATCCGCATCACGAATATCTACCACTACCGCCCCTTGTTCTTGTAGCTCTTTGGCTTGAGCCACACTGATGCACGTATAAGACATAATTATTCCTCGCGGCGTTGTTTATTGTTTGCAGTCGCAGAGATGTTTTTCTTGAGTATCAATATTATAAAGGGTCATGGCATTACCCCATACACAGCCGGTATCTAAGGCAACGATATTGGGTACCACGCAAGCGCCTTCAAGGGCCGCCCAGTGACCAAAAATAATTTGTTCTTCTTGAACCTTACGTTTGGGTATGAAAAACCATGGGTAGTAGCCTTCAGGTGCTGTATCTAAACCTTCTTTGCTGGTAAATTCTAGCTGTCCATTAGGGCTAATAAAGCGCATACGGGTAAAGTAATTGGTAATCATCCGCCAGCGCTCTGGGCCTTGCAAGGACTCATCCCAGGTATCTGGCTGATTGCCATACATGTGTGAAAAATACACAGGACGTAAAGCCGGCGTACTTAGAATAGTCTGTACTTCCTTGGCATAGCCAAGCGCTTGTTGAATTGACCATTGCGGTGCTATCCCCGCATGGACCATAGCTATTTTACGTGGCTCATCATAGTGCATTAATGGCAGGCTCAGCAGCCATTCCATTAAAACTTCACAATC
Organism: Pseudomonas sp. F1_0610; assembly: GCF_047470865.1. Taxonomy (NCBI): domain Bacteria; kingdom Pseudomonadati; phylum Pseudomonadota; class Gammaproteobacteria; order Pseudomonadales; family Pseudomonadaceae; genus Pseudomonas; species Pseudomonas sp. F1_0610. The sequence goes on along the minus strand of NZ_JAZDRH010000002.1, from coordinate 80,869 downwards.
AGGCGCCTGGAGAATTTCAATAAGCGTATCTTTGCGTTTTAAGCGGCTGGGATCAAAGTAGCATGCTAGAAGGTGCAGGTCGTGGTTACCCAAAACGCTAATTACGCTGTCTTTTATTCCATATAAAAAACGCAAGGTTTGTAACGACTTAGGGCCTCGATTGACAAGATCGCCAACACACCACAATTGATCTTGTTGTGGATCAAAGCCTACTTTGTCCAGTAAGCACATGAGCGGATCAAGGCAGCCTTGAATATCACCAACGGCATAGCAACGCATTAATGCATGATTCCTGGAATAGCTAGACTAAAAGGTGCAATAGGGGCGTCAAATTGATAGCCATCTTCAGCTTGCATGGTAAAGCTACCTTGCATGCTGCCAACTTCGGTTGCCAATATAGTGCCACTGCTATAGCTAAAGCTTTTGTTGGGTTGAATATGAGGCTGCTCACCTACAACACCATCACCACGTACTTCTTGTGTTTGCCCATTGCTATTGGTAATTAACCAATGGCGGCTTAATAGTTGGGCGCTGATGCTGCCATTGTTTACGATGGTGATATCATAAGCAAACACAAAGCGTTGCTCTTGTGGTTCAGAATGGTCAGGTAAAAAACGTGTTTTTACCTGTACATCAATTTGATAACGCGGATCTGACATAGTATTACTCGGCGGTGACAGATGGACGCATAGCGAGTTGATCAGCAAGGCGGACAAAGGCTGCCAAATCAAGCTGCTCGGGGCGCAGACTAGGATCAACATCAGCTGCTATAATAGCTTCCACAGGCAATAGTTTCTTTAAGGTGTTGCGTAGTGTTTTGCGGCGCTGATTAAAGGCTTCGCGGACAACAACTTCTAGTAACTTATGGTCTTTTGCTGGGTGTGGCAAGTGTTCATGTGGAATCAGGCGAACAATTGCAGAGTCCACTTTAGGTGGTGGATTAAAAGCACCAGGGCCTACATTGAATAGATGCTCCACACGGCAATGATACTGCACCATAATAGAAAGCCTGCCCCAATCATTAGTGCCCGGCTGAGCAGCTAAGCGTTCAACAACCTCTTTTTGCAGCATAAAATGCATATCTTTAATTAGATGAGCATTACTTAATAAATGAAAAATTAAGGGTGTTGAGATGTTGTAGGGCAGGTTCCCTACAACACGTAGCTCATGAGACTGCGCATTTAGCTCAGTGAAATCAAATTTCATGGCATCGCCATGGTGCAGATTAAAGTTGGTTTTTAAGCCAAAGCGTAGTTTCAATAATGGAATAAGGTCGTTATCTAGTTCGATAACATCCAGTTGCGCATCACTGTTCACTAAGCCTTCGGTAAGTGCCCCTTGTCCAGGCCCGATTTCAAGTAGGCGTTGCCCTGATTTAGGGCTAATAGCGCGCAGAATGCGGTCAATAACGCCTGCATCATGTAAAAAGTTTTGTCCAAAGCGCTTACGTGCACGGTGCTGAAAAATCTCTGCCATCTGGCTGCTCCACTAATGAATAGGCCTAGTTTAACAGCTTACAGCCAGTTTTTTGGGCAAATTCAAGAAAGGTAATATCTAGGTTAAATAAGACGAACTTCCTGGCGTCTTATATTATTTTTGCTGGCTCTCAGCCATTTGATAAGCGGTATTAAGGGCAACATGCATGCTGCCGAGGTCAATTCGACCTGTACCTGCTAAATCTAATGCGGTGCCATGATCTACCGAAGTGCGAATAATGGGCATACCTAGCGTAATATTGACTGCAGCGCCAAAGCCTTTGTGTTTGAGCACAGGTAGGCCTTGATCATGATACATGGAGAGCACAGCATCACAATGTTCTAAATACTTGGGTGTAAAGAGCGTGTCAGCGGGTAAAGGGCCTTCAAGCTGAATGCCCTCAGCGCGTAGTTTATCTAGCGTAGGGCTAATAATTTCAATTTCCTCATGGCCTAGGTGGCCACCCTCACCAGCATGGGGATTAAGCCCGCAAACTAGAATGCGAGGTTGCTGAATGCCAAATTTAGTACGTAAGTCGTGGTCTAAAATACGGATAACCCGTGTTATTCGATCAGGGGTGATAGCATCCGCAATCTCACGTAATGGAAGGTGAGTAGTGACTAAGGCTACGCGTAAGCCATGGGTTGCCAGCATCATTACCACTTGTGGGGTATTAGTTAACTCAGCGAGAAATTCGGTATGCCCTGAAAAAGCAATACCTGCTTCGTTAATTACGCCTTTATGCACAGGTGCGGTGATCATGGCAGCAAAGTTGCCGTTTAAACAGCCGTTTCCAGCGCGGGTTAAGGTTTCAAGCACATAGTTGGCGTTTGCAGAATCTACTTTTCCAGGGCTTACAGGAGCACAGAGTGGCGTATCCCAAACGTATAAACTGTTGATCGGGGCCGCTTGGCTAGGAAGCTTGTGCGGATCGACGACAATGAGATCAATGGGTAGATTTAACTGCTGTGCTCTTTCTACTAATAGTTGTTGGCTGGCAATAGCTATTAGCGGGTAAGGTTGTGGCTCTTGGGCCAGCAGTAGGCATAGGTCTGGACCTATACCTGCTGGCTCGCCTGGTGTTACAGCAAAGCGTAATGTCATTTTTGCTTAACTTCGATATAGGCTTCATCGCGAATTTGACGCAACCAGGCCTGAGTTTCATCTTCAAACTTACGATTACGTAAAATATTGAGTGCTTGTTGCTCACGCACTTCTGTACTGCTATCTGTAGTACGGCGATCTAAAACTTCTAGAACGTGCCAGCCAAATTGGCTTTGAAAAGGTTTTGATATCTCACCAATTTTAGTGCGTGCCATGGTTTCGCGAAATTGCGGTACAAGCGCTTGTGGATCAACCCAATTTAGATCGCCACCATTTAATGCTGAGCCTGGGTCTTCTGAGAAGTTTTTAGCCAAAGTAGCAAAGTTTTCACCACTTTGTAGGCGCTCGTAAATACGTTCGGCTAGGCGTTTAGTCTCTTCAGCGCTACGAATGGCGCTAGGCTTGAGTAAAATATGACGAGCATGAGTTTCGTCACGTTTAGCTTCAGCTAAGCTGCGTTTATCATTGAGTTTCAAAAATACAATGCCGCCAGAAATACGAATAGGCTCACTGACTTGGCCTACTTGTAGGTCACCGACTAAGCGATCAAAGGGTGGTGGCAGTTGCATCGCTTTACGCCAGCCCATGTCTCCACCTTCTAAAGCGTTTTCGCTAGCCGAATAAGCAACGGCAAGTTGCTCAAACTTAGTGCCTTTTTTAAGCTGGTCATAGACTAAACGGGCGTTTTTATCGGCTTGTTGCAGTTCAGCTGGTGAGGGTGCATCTGATAATGGAATTAGAATATTGGCCACACGGTATTCGTCAGAAAGCTGCATTTTACCGAGATCAGATTTTAGGAAGTTTTGTACTTCTTGATCTGATACTTGGATGCGTTCAGAAACAGCGTACTGACGCACACGTGAAATAACAATTTCATTACGAATTTGCTCACGAGCATCATCGTAAGACAAACCGTCAGCTGCTAAGGCTTGCTTAAACTGGTTAAGTGTTAAGCCATTACGCTCAGCCACCATAAGTACAGCATCATTTAGCTCTTCATCGCTAATATGAATACCTGCACGTTCACCCATTTGCATTTGCAAATTATCAATAATTAAGCGATCCATTACTTGTTGGCGTAATGTGTCTTCAGGCGGTAACTCTAAGCCACGGCTTGTGATAGTACGCTGAACTTCTTTCAAGCGTTGGTCAAACTGGCTTTGCATAATAACGTCGTTATCCACAATAGCCGCAATTCTATCTAGAGGTTGTACTTGCGCCTGTACCGCCGATGCGAGTAGTGCTACACCCAGTACTAAGGGGCGTAGACGATTAGAGAGCATTGTCTTCACGTTCGCGGTATCCTCGAATTCCATCATCTAAGAATGTGTCAACTTTAGCACCTGATACAGTGCCTAATCCTTTTAAAATTACTTGTAAGAATACGCCACGGTCACCCTTACGGTTATCATTAGGGTTTTGGCTGTATTCGTCATAATCTACCCAGTAGCGTTGTACTAGGCGAACTTTCCAGCAGCAGCTGTCATATTCAAAACCACCGAAGGCATCCAGTGTACGGCTACCGTTGTAGTCATACTGCCAGCGTGCAATGGCATTCCAGCGCGGCATAATAGGCCACATGACAGATACGTCTGACTGATCAACCTTATAAAAGTTTTTAACGTAGTTTGCTTGGCCAGGAGAACCGTAGTCACTGCTGGTTTCCCAGACGCCAGTTACACGGTTGTAACGTGTAAAGTCATTACGGAAGCGGTAACCAATGTTAAAGATTTTATTAAGGTCATTTTTGTCTTGGTAGTGGAACATTGCACTACCTGAACGCGGGCTATGGGTGTTTTTGTCCCACACATAGTCAGAGGTAAAGCGCCAGTTATCACTTAAGCGCAACATATATTCTAACGCATAAGGAGATTGGCTATAGGTGGCATCTTTTTTATCTTTCCACATGACACCTGGCATCTGTACTTTGCGGTCACGCATATAGAAAGCTTGACCTATGCTCAGACGCTGCCTTTCGATACCTTTTTCATCAATCCAGCGATTTGTTAAACCAAGGGATATACGGTTTTCATCGCCAATGCGGTCACGTCCAGTGAAGCGATTGTCACGGAACATGGTGTTGTAGTTAAAGGTACTTTCGCCTGTATCAAATACTGGAATATCACTTTGATCTTCGTAAGGTACATAGAGATAGTACAAACGAGGTTCTAAGGTCTGGCGGTAGTTGCTGCCAAATAATGTGGTATTGCGGTCAAAGTAAAGGCCGCTATCTATACTGTAAATAGGGACTGTACGTGATTGGTTTTGGCGGAATTTTTGATTGTTAGCCGTCATTTGACGGCGGCCACGGCTGTCAATATCAAGATCATACTTGGTATAGGTGAGCTTGATTTTTGGTGTTACATAACCCCAGCTCCAGTTAATTGGTAGGCTCATTTCAGGGGCTAGGTACAAACGGTTGCCGGTTGCGCGTGAAATACCTACAACGTTTTGGTCAAAGTTGATTTCTGGCTTACCGTCTTTATCGCGATAGATTTTATCTGTTAAGTCGCGATCAAAACGTACTAGCTCGGTGTTATAAGCAAATCTTAAACCAGCCGGCTCAAAGGGTAAGCTACCATTTAATGTAAGCTGTGGCATTTTATCGTAAGGCGCTAAGTCGGTGATGTTAGCGCGCTCATAAGCATGTACGCCTAAGCGTGCCGTATAGCTATCACCACGCCACGTCAGACTACCTTTTTGGTCAACAAAGGATGCACTAGTAACATTAGGTAGCGATGAACTTAGGTCGTCAAAGAAATAAGGGTCACTAATGTCGGTGTAATCAATTTCACCTAAGAGGCGTTGGTTGTAACCATAGTCATGTTGTAAATTAACTAACCAACGATCTTTGGTGTAATCCGTTTGTAGTTTCCGCTCATCTTCTTTATCGCTTAAGAAGGAACCACTTACTTCAGTGCGGCTATTTTGGCCGAGGTAACGGAACTCACCTTCTAGCATTAAGCCACGTTTGCTCATGTACTGTGGATACAAGGTCGCATCATAGTTGGGAGCTAAGTTAAAGTAGTAAGGCGTTATTAAAGTTGTGCCACGACGTCCGCTGGTGCTAAAACTTGGTGCTAAAAAGCCAGAAAGACGGCGGTCATCAATTGGAAAATAAATATAAGGTGTGTAGAAAACCGGGACATCTTTCACCCGTAAGGTGACGTTAGTAGCGCTACCAAAACCTGTATTAGGGTCAAGTTTGATGTTATTACCACGTAGATACCAAGTGTTACTACCTGGTGCGCAGCGTGTATAAGTACCGTCTTTTAAGCGAATAATTGCGGACTCTTCGCGTTTAGCATAACGTGCTTCACCACGCGTACCACTCTGGTGCATTACATAGTTAACATCTTCAATTTGCGCTGCACCGTTATCTAGCTGGATCTCAGCGCGGCTACCAGTAATTAGCGCGCCATTATCACGTAGCTTAACATTGCCAACCAGCTCTCCGCGATTTTCTAGCTGATAAAGGTGGGCCTCATCTGCTTCGGCTTGCTGGCTGGCCTGACGCATTACGACGTCACCAGCTAAGGTTGCCACTTGATTTTGTTGATCATAACGCGACACTTTCGCTGAAAGATACGTCGGAACTTCATCAATAGGTGTAGTGTCATCCATGCCAGGACGTAATGGCTCAATATAGCGACCACCACAGTAAGCGCCCATTTCAGCTTGCTGTTCTTCTGTTAGTTGATCCTGCGGGACCCAGTCAATATCTGCATAGTTAACAGTACGACCCAGCGTGGACTTAAATTGTTTTTCAGTTGCAACTGCCGCTGTGACTGATGTCGCAACTACTGGGTTGCTTGGTTTAGGAATGACTTTTTCTACTACTGTTGGGCGTGCCGGTAGTGTTGGATCCGCTGCAAATGTAGTACAGTCCCAGCCGCCAGATGCGCTGATCTGACAAGCATATTGTTCTTCTGCAACACTATATAGAGCTGTCAGAGGCTGCACTGCTAATACACTGCTGGCGATTAGCAGTGGAAATTTTCGTTGAAACAAATAAGTTTTAGCTGCCATTTTTTAAGTCCGTGCTTCCTGCGTGCCAATGATCAACTTAAGATCACACGCCTCTCGAAGGGCTGGAAAAGATACGTGATAATAAAGCATGACCCGCAGAACGGCTAGCACCGTTGGAGATCCATAATGCAAAATAATGCAAAAAACACTACAGATAGCCGTTTGGAGCAGCTGCAAAGCTGGTTACAAAAAGTATTGCCTACCATAACTGCTCAGCAAGGTTGGAGCAATTTATCTGAGTCAATTTTTTTGCCTGCCAGTTCTGATGCCAGTTTTAGACGCTATTTTCGCTGGCACTCTGGTGAGTATTCCATGATTCTAATGGATGCCCCTCCTGCAACGGAAGATTGTCGACCCTTTATTAAGGTCGCTAAGCAATTAAAAGCCTGTGGGCTACATGTGCCCGAGATTCTAGCAGAAGATGTTGAGCAAGGTTTCCTTGCATTGACGGTTATTGGGGAGGAAACCTGGTTAACAGCGCTCAATGAGCAAAATGCAGATGAATATTTTGCAAAAGCTATAGATGCGTTGATTGTTATGCAAAAACAAACTATGCATGTGGACTATCCGCTCTATGATGAAAAGCTGCTAAATCGTGATTTGCAGTTGTTTGTAGATTGGTATGTAAAAAAAGAACTTAAGCAAAGTTTAACTGAGCAACAACAGAGTGATTGGCAACTTAGCTGTAAGCTGCTGATTGATAATGCATTAGATCAAGAACGTTGCTTTGTACATCGTGATTTTATGCCACGTAACCTAATGTATAGCTCGCCTAACCCAGGTATTTTAGATTTTCAGGATGCGGTGTATGGTCCAGTAACCTATGATATTGCCTGTTTATTTAAAGATGCATTTATTAGCTGGCCAGAAGCACGTGTACAAACATGGTTAAAGCTATATTGGGATAAAGCCCGTGCGGCTGGTGTGCCTGTTGCTCAAGAATGGGAACTATTCCAGTATCAAGTGGACTTAATGGGGGTGCAGCGTTATTTAAAAGTAGTGGGTATTTTTGCGCGTATTTGCCATCGTGATCACAAGCCAAAATATGTCAAAGATGCACCGCGTATGTTGGGTTATATTAAAACTGCAATTGATCGCCAGCCAGTTTTAGCACCATTAAAACAATTATTAGTTAGCCTGAAAGTACTCGTATGAAAGCTATGATTCTAGCCGCCGGCAAAGGCGAGCGCTTACGCCCTTTAACCTTGCATACACCAAAGCCCTTGGTCAAAGTTGCAGGTATTCCTTTAATCGAGCACCGAGTTAAAGCATTAGTCGCTGCTGGCTTTCATCAAATAGTGATTAATCATGCCTGGTTAGGGCAGCAGATTGAAGACTATTTAGGGGATGGTTCGCGCTTTGGTGCACAGATTAATTACTCAGCAGAACCGCATGATGCGCCTTTGGAAACAGGTGGTGGTATCTGTAAAGCTTTGCCGCTATTAGGAGATGAGCCCTTTTTGCTGATCAATGGCGATATTTGGTGTGATATTGACTGTGCTGGATTAAGAAAGTCTATGAGTGGTTTGGCACACTTAGTGTTAACTCAAAATCCAGCACACAATCAAGGGGATTATGTGCTAACTCAAGGGGTAGTGAGCTTGCCGCAAGAAGCTAAGCCAGCCTTGACTTATTGCGGTATTGCTATCATTGATCCCAAGCTATTTGCAGGATGTTCAGTTAAACCTTTTCGTTTGCCTATGCTATTTAACCAAGCCATAGCTAAAGGGCTAGTCACAGGCGAAGAATTTACTGGCACATGGATTGATGTGGGGACATTAGAGCGTCTTGCTCAAGCTGAGCAGGTGGCAATAAATAGCAAGTAAAATGAAAAGCCAAAAGCTTTGCCTAGGCCTAGGTAGAGCTTTTGGTGACCAGTAAAAACTTATTTTAAGCCTTGTAAATAAGCAGCAACGGCTTCGATTTTTTCGGTGCTTAAGGTTTTAGCAATAGGCCCCATTAAAGAGCCTGCACGGCTTGGATCATCGTCTTTAAATAACTGTAAGGTGCGACGCATGTACTCAGCCGGTTGTCCAGCTAAGCGAGGGCGGTCATCTTGCCCTTTAGCATCATTTCCATGGCAGGCGTAACAGGTCGTTTGGTAAACTGTTTTTCCAACCTCAACTTGCGCCATATCGGCCCCTTGATAGCCTAGGGTGCGTACTTGTTGAGTACTGTAATACACCGCAATATTAATGCGATCATCAAGTGATAACTCTTTAGCTAACTTTGACATCACAAAGTCGCTGCGCTCACCTGTGCCGAACTTTTCAAATGCGGTAAATAAATAAACGGGGTTTTGTTCAGCTATATTGGGAATATAGTCGCGTAATGAGTTGCCATCTTTACCGTGACAGTGCTGGCAGAAGGCAATACGCTGAGCTCCAGCCTCCGAGGCTGCAGCTTTTTGCGTTGGGTTTTGCATAACAGCTTGAAAGCGAGATAAAGCAAGATCAACTTCACTTTGCGAAGCAGCTGAAGCTAAAGTCGGTAAAATAAATAGCAGTAGAGCTGAAAATAAGCGCATAGTAAGGTTCCGTAAGTAAAAGCATTAAAACCATGCAAATTGAAGTAAACTATACGGAGAATTTATTTATATGGCTGAGAGGTATGTCAATAAAGCAATGACATAGGATAGTTTATTCAAAACTATCTAATGTTTTTAGCTCAGCCAAATAGCTTTGAAATACTTGCCCTAGTATCTGGTTAGCAAGCAAAAGATCTCGTTTATCCATCTGCTCAGCGACTTCGTCAGCTTGGTAGAGCGCTTCATCAATCCCATTTACAGAAGCCATCTTTAGGATGATATACGCTTGTAATAAATTCTTATGTACGCCTTGTCCTTGCATGTACATTTGCCCTAATTTCCATTGCGCTTGAGCATTGCCTTGGGCAGAAGCTTGCTCATACCAGTTGGCTGCAGTAGCTAAATCTGCATTCTCTTGAACATCAGCGCTCCAATAATCGCCTAGCAAGTATTGTGCGTTAGCATCCCCTAATTTGGCCAGTTGTTGGCATAGCGCTAGATTAAGCGATAGGGGATTATCCGCTTGTTGCAGTTCACAGCTAGCGGGTTCAGAGATGAGAGTGTTTGCACTTGCCATCAATGGACTAAGCAAAAGGGTACTTAAGAGTACAGTGCCAACCAAACGGATCATTGTAATTGCAGATTTGCTCGCAAGAAAAATTCGGTGACATTATGAGCAATTTACTGTGTAAATGCCACTTTAAATTAGTGCCTAGGTCTTTAAATATAGACTAATGCATTAAAAACCTAGGCGTGTTTTGCTACTTATTTTACTAGTGTGCGCCACTGAGCATGCTCAGTTGTTTTGCCAGATACTAAATTAAAATAAGCGGTTTGCAGTTTTTCAGTGATTGGTCCACGGCTGCCAATACCAATTTGGCGACCATCCACTTCACGAATTGGGGTTACTTCAGCGGCTGTGCCAGTGAAGAAGGCTTCATCTGCAATATAGACCTCATCACGCGTAATGCGTTTTTCTACGATTGGAATATTGAGCTCTTGAGCTAAGGTCAATACGGTATTGCGTGTAATACCATTTAGACAAGCCGTCACTTCAGGCGTGTAAATAGTGCCGTTTTTGACGATAAAGATATTTTCACCCGAGCCTTCGGCGACATAGCCTTCTGGGTCTAATAGTAGCGCTTCATCGGCACCACCAGAAATGGCTTCTTGTAGTGCGAGCATGGAGTTGACATAAGCACCACTTGATTTAGCACGTGTCATAGTGATGTTGACATGGTGGCGCGTGAAGGAGCTAGTGCGGATACGAACGCCTTGTTTTAGCGCTTCCTCGCCCATGTATGCGCCCCAGTGCCAAGCGGCTACTACTACGTGTACTTTTAAGTTGTCAGCACGAATGCCCATGCCTTCTGAACCATAAAAAGCTAAAGGGCGGATATAAGCGCTTTTTAAGTTGTTATCACGTACCGCAGCAATGGTAGCTTGGTTGATTTCTTCACGTGTGAACGGAATCTTCATGCCCATAATATGAGCAGACTCAAACAAGCGGTCGGTATGTGCTTGTAAACGGAAAATAGCTGTCCCTTGTGGGGTTTCATAGGCGCGCACACCTTCAAATACGGCCATGCCGTAATGTAGAGAGTGCGTTAGAACATGAGTGTTCGCATCACGCCAGTCCACCATTTTGCCGTCGTACCAGATAAAACCATCACGATCAGCCATCGACATTTTGTTAACTCCTAAATAATTAATCAGACGTTTACGTCAGCGTAACGTCAGGATAACCCTAACTCACGCCAAATACGCATAACACTTAGACGTTGGTTATGAAATTGTTCGCCACTCACTATGCTGGGTTGTTTTTGCAAGGTTAAGCGATGCGATACTGCTCGATAGGCCTTGTAGGCTTCTTGCATAATAGCAACATCATCTGTTGTGAATAGATGTGTTTCGCCCAGTGCATCGAGAATGCGGATGTTGTCCGTGTAGGTCACTAGCTCAGGATATTGCCATGACCATGCTAATGCAGCGTATTGCACAATAAATTCGATGTCTACAATACCACCAGCATCATGCTTCAAGTCAAATGGTATTTGAGGATCAAAGGCATTTGCTGACAATCCGCCTTGTGTTGCTTTGGTAGACAGGTTCTCGCGCATGCGCTGGCGCATTTCACTGACTTGTGAGCGCAGCGTATCTAGGTCACGTTTTTGGCCTAAAATAGTTAATCGTGTTTTCTCAAAACCTTCCGTTAAATAGGCTGAGCCAGTGATAACACGAGCGCGCACTAAGGCTTGATGTTCCCACGTCCAAGCTTCATTGGCTTGATAGCGTTCAAAGGCATGCAGGGTGCTCGCCAACAAGCCTGACTCACCACTTGGACGCAGGCGCATATCAACTTCATATAAAAAGCCAGAGGTAGTACGCGTGGTGAGCATTGAAATAATACGTTGCCCTAAACGGGTATAAAACTGTGAGCCATCAATCGGGCGAGCGCCATCTGTTTCAGCATCTGGGTCGCAGTCATAAAGAAAAACAAGATCTAAGTCTGAGCTGTGGTTGAGTTCAATGCCACCTAGCTTGCCATAACCAATAATAATGAAATCTAAATCACATAGCTCCCCGTCAGCCCGGCGAGGTCGTCCGTGTTTACGGATCATTTCATTCCACACAAGGTGTAGAACCTGATCTAATACAGCTTCAGCCAGCCAAGTTAAATAATCGCTGACTTTCATAAGCGGTAAGGTGCCAGCAATTTCTGAAGCCGCCACACGTAGGCGGTGAGCTAACTTAAAATTGCGCAGCACGTTCATTTGCTGCTCAAGATCATCTTCTGGAATGCGTAGCAAACGCTCACGTAGTTCGTTGGCTAGTTCAGGTGCTTTAGGTGGGCTATACAGGCGCCCTTCATTTAGCAATTCATCCAATAAGGCTGGAAAGCGCGTTAGCTGGCTAGCAATCCAAGGGCTGGCGGCACAGAGTGTAATTAAGCGCAGTAAAGCACCAGGGTTTTCCGTGAGTAGAACTAAATAAGCTGAACGGCGGGCAATAGCTTCAATAAGAGGTAAAACGCGAGTAAGTACTAGGTCAGGATCGTCATTTTCGGTGACCTGTGCTAGCAAACGAGGCATAAAAGCATCTAAACGCTCACGTCCCATACGTTGCATGGCGCGTACTTGCTTGCTATTAAGTAATGCGTGGAGTTGTTCGTAGGCTTGTTGTGGCTGTAGGAAACCTTCTTCTGAAATAACAGCAAGAGCACTGTCATATTCAAGCGTATTTTCCCAGATGGGGAGCCACTGTGCGCCATAGATAACATCATCGTCACTATCAGGGTCCGATATGACGTTGCGAAAGTGTTTTTCGATGCGTTTACGATTGTTATTTAATGCTTGTTTAAAGTCCAACCAGTTATCAAAACCCATCATGGCCGCAACACGCAATTGTTCAATAGTGTTATCAGGCAGCATTTGTGTTTGCCTATCATCAACAGCCTGTAAGGCATTTTCTAAATAACGCAGAAAACGATAAGACTCTTTTAACTCAGTCACATCAGGCGCAGATAAGTAACCTTGAGCTGCAAGAGTATCTAAGGTATTTAGTAGCGGGCGTTGCTGTAAGCTCAGATCGCGTCCGCCGTGAATAAGCTGGAAAGATTGCGCAATAAACTCGACTTCACGAATGCCGCCAGAACCTAGCTTGATATTGTCGTCCATATCGCGGCGGCGTACTTCTTGTTGTATTAATACCTTCATTGAACGTAAGGCTTCAATCGCCGAAAAATCTAAGTATCGCCGATAAATAAAAGGTCGCAGAATTTGTAATAAGCGTGTTCCAGTATTTTGTGCGCCTGCCACAATGCGCGCTTTAATCATGGCGTATCTTTCCCAGTCACGCCCTTGGTTTTGATAGTACTGCTCCAGTGAGTTAAAGCTAGACACTAATGGGCCGCTAGCACCGTAAGGGCGTAAACGCATATCAACACGAAAAACAAAGCCGTCCACAGTAATACTGTCGAGTACTTTGATTAATTTTTGACCTACACGGGTGAAGAACTCCTGATTATCAACACTGCGTTTAGCGCCTTGGGTTTCACCAGACTCAGGATAGGCAAAAATTAAATCAACATCAGAAGAAAGGTTCAGCTCATAGGCACCGAGTTTTCCCATGCCTATAATCGCCATGTGCTGTGGTTGCCCCGAGCTGCGACCAATAGGGGTGCCTAATAATTCGCACTGTTTTTGATACACCCATTGATAGGCTAAGTCGATACAGGCATCTGCTAAGGCTGAAAGATCACGGCAGGTTTCGCCTAGCTCGCTATGGCGGTTCAAATCCCGCCAAATAATGCGTACCTGTTGACGATTACGGAAAAGGCGCATGCTGCGCATTAGCTGTTCAACAGTTTCGCACTGAGCAATGGCTTGCATCAGCTGGTAACGGGTTTCGCCAGGCGCTAAGGTTCTATGTAGTTCACCAGAGCATACTAGTTCATTGAAGATGTTGGGATGGCGAATCGCTTGATTACTAACAAAATCACTCAGACCACATAAATGCAAAAACTCATGCTGCACTGATGGGCTCCATGGCTCAAAATCTAAACCGTTTTCATATAAGGTTTTGATCCAACTTTGCAGAGCATGTTGGCTAATGGCTTGGAGCGGCGCTGGAAGGTTTTCAAGTAGTGGCGGGAGCATAATAACCATCATTAAAAGACCTGAATGCGCTTACAATAGCGCATTCAGATAGATTATGGAGATGATTTTTGTGGTTTTGCTTATTTCAGCAAGAAACGCTCACTGCGCGGCATAAATGTTTTCTCGGCTGCCGCATTTTCGATAGAACCGAAAGGCATTTGTGCACGTAGTTTCCATGACTGAGGAATATTCCACGTGCTTTTAACTTGCTCATCAATCAGTGGGTTGTAATGCTGTAACGATGCGCCAATATCAACCTCAGCAAATGCCGTCCATACAGCAAATTGAGCGATACCAGAATGCTGTTCTGACCAAACAGGGAAATTTTCAGCATAAGCTGGAAACTGTGCTTGTAGGTTTGCTACAACATCTTGATCTTCAAAAAACAACACAGTGCCGAAACCTGAAGCAAAACAGTTATCTAACTTTTCTTCAGTTTTTGCAAACACCTCAGGCGTTGTAATGCCTTTAAGAATGTTTTTAGTGATACTCCACAGCTTTTGATGTTCAGCACCACGTAGGACAAGCACACGAGAGGTTTGCGAGTTGAAGGCAGCAGGTGATTGTTCTACTGCGGTCATGATTAGCTCGTTGAGTTGATTTTCAGAGAGGTTGACTTTATCGCCTAGGCTGTAGATTGAACGACGCTTTTTCATGCTTTGAAGAAATGTAGACTGGCTCATGTGCAAAGCTCCTAACTAAGTAAAAAACAGTAGAAAAATAACAGAAAAACTAGCTCGAAGTGGGCATTACATAGGATGTTACAGATTCTCTAATGAAGCTGTCATCAAATGCTAGTTATATTTACTGATATTGATTGTGCAGCAGTCGCTATACGCTATTTATCGGCTCGGTTATCTTTAACTAAGCTGATTTAAGTCGCATTTTATTGTGAGCGTTTAGGTGAGACTTAGTAGTCATAGAATTGGATGTAGACCAAAGATTTACGAGAGAAAAGCTGACTCTTGCGTCATTTTGTAGTAAAACTACAACATAACCTGAATCACAGAATAATTAACAGCAAGGTTAATTATCCATTTACCTTGTTTATAGACCTCACTCTCAAGGTCTCTGCTTTTGGAGTATTACATGCAAGATTTAGATCCTGTTGAAACTCAAGAGTGGCTAGATTCGCTAGAATCTGTACAAGCAAAAGAAGGCGATGAACGCGTTCATTACATTCTTTCTCGTTTAAGCGAATTTGCTAGCCGTAATGGAACGCCACTGCCTTATGCGATAACTACTCCGTATCGTAATACCATTCCCGTTACGCACGAAGCGCGTATGCCTGGCGATCTCTTCATGGAGCGCCGCATTCGTTCGTTGGTACGCTGGAATGCATTGGCTATGGTGATGCGTGCTAACCAAGCTGATTCAAGCTTAGGTGGACACATTTCGACCTTTGCTTCGAGTGCTACCTTGTACGACATCGGCTTTAACTACTTCTTTAAAGCCCCTACCGAAGAACATGGTGGAGATCTTATTTATTTCCAAGGTCATGCTGCGCCTGGTATTTATGCACGTGCTTTTCTTGAAGGACGTATTAGTGAAGATCAACTTAATAACTTCCGCCGTGAAGTAGATGGTAATGGTTTATCTTCTTATCCTCATCCATGGTTAATGCCAGATTTTTGGCAGTTCCCAACAGTATCTATGGGGCTAGGTCCAATTCAGGCCATCTACCAAGCACGCTTTATGAAGTACCTTGAGCATCGTGGATTTATTCCTGCAGGCAAACAAAAAGTGTGGTGCTTCTTAGGTGATGGCGAAACCGACGAGCCAGAAGCGCTAGGTGCTATTTCTTTAGCTGGCCGCGAAAAATTGGATAATCTGATTTTCGTTATCAACTGTAACTTACAGCGTCTTGATGGTCCTGTGCGTGGTAACGGCAAAATTATCCAAGAGCTGGAAGGTAACTTCCGTGGTGCTGATTGGAACGTTATTAAAGTGCTTTGGGGGCGTTTATGGGATCCATTGTTTGCCAAAGACACTGATGGTGTGATGCAAAAACGCATGGAAGAAGCTGTAGATGGTGATTACCAAAATTACAAAGCCAACAATGGTGCTTTTGTTCGCTCAGACTTCTTTGGTAAAGATCCTCGCCTATTGAAAATGGTGGAAGATCTTACAGATGATGAAATCTGGAAGCTAAACCGCGGCGGTCACGATCCATTTAAAGTCTATGCAGCCTATCACGAAGCGGTAAATCACACAGGGCAGCCAAGTGTCATCCTAGCTAAAACTATTAAGGGCTATGGTACTGGCAGCGGTGAAGCGCAAAATACAGCGCATAACGTGAAAAAAGTTGACCTAGAAAGCTTGCGTCAATTCCGTGACCGTTTCGGCATTCCTATTGATGATAGCGATTTAGAACAATTGCCTTTCTATCGTCCTGACGTTGATAGTCCGGAAATTAAATACTTGCTCAAAGGCCGTGAAAAATTAGGCGGCTTTGTGCCTCAGCGCCGGCAAAAAAGCTTTAGTATTCCAACGCCACCATTAGAAACGCTAAAAGCGATTTTAGACGGTACAGGTGAGCGTGAAATCTCTACTACCATGGCGTTTGTGCGTATTCTTTCGCATTTGGTTAAAGATAAAGATCTAGGCAGCCGTATTGTGCCTATTATTCCTGATGAAGCCCGCACTTTCGGCATGGAAGGCATGTTCCGTCAGCTAGGTATTTACTCATCCGTTGGTCAGCTTTATCAGCCTGTTGATCACGAACAAGTTATGTATTACCGCGAAGATAAAAAAGGTCAAATTCTCGAAGAAGGTATTACAGAATCTGGCGCTATGTCTTCATGGGTGGCTGCGGCTACTGCGTATAGTAATCATAACCAACCTATGCTGCCGTTTTATGCGTTTTACTCGATGTTTGGCTTCCAGCGCATTGGTGACTTGGCTTGGGCGTCAGGTGATATTCGTGCACGCGGCTTCTTAATGGGCGGCACAGCAGGGCGAACCACGTTGAATGGTGAAGGCTTGCAGCATGAGGACGGACACAGCTTGATTCTGTCAGGCACTATTCCAAATTGCCATAGTTATGACCCAACCTATGGCTATGAAATGGCTGTAATTATCCGTGAAGGCATTCATCAGATGCTAGAGCAGCAAAATGACTGCTTCTATTACATCACTATGATGAATGAAAGCTATGCCCATCCTGCCATGCCAGCTGGTGTAGAAGACGGCATTATTCGCGGTATGTACTTGCTAGATGAAGACAAGCGCGAAAGCAAACTGCATGTACAGTTATTAGGTAGCGGTAGCATCTTATTGGAAGTACGTGAAGCGGCAAAAATCTTACGTGATGAGTTTGGCGTAGGAGCCGATGTATGGAGCGTTACCAGCTTTAATGAATTGCGTCGTGATGGTTTAGCTACTGAGCGCTGGAATCGTTTACACCCATCAGAAAAATCACGTGATAGCTATGTTGAGCAGTGTTTAAAAGAGCGCCGTGGCCCAGTAATTGCTTCAACTGACTATATGAAACTCTATGCGGACCAAATCCGTGAATGGGTGCCACAAGATCAATATAAAGTGCTTGGTACTGATGGCTTTGGTCGCAGTGATACACGTGCACAGTTACGCCACTTCTTTGAAGTTGATCGTTACTGGGTAGTATTGGCGGCGCTAGATGCTTTGCGAGCGCGTGGTGAAATTGATGGTCAAGTACTGCTGGATGCGATGAAGAAATTTAACATCGACCCAGAAAAAGCTGACCCACTGTACTGCTAAGGAGAGAGAGCGATGAGTGAATTAATTCGCGTACCCGACCTAGGCGGTGAGGGTGAAGTGATCGAAATTCTCGTTAAAGTAGGCGATCACATTGAAAAAGATCAGGGTCTAGTGACATTAGAGTCTGATAAAGCCAGTATGGAAATTCCTGCACCTAAAGCCGGTGTCATTAAAGCGCTGCACTTTAAAATGGGCGATCGCCTGAAAGAGGGTGACGATCTGCTTGAGCTGGATATTGAAGCTGCCGCAGTTTCTGAGCCTGCTCCTGCTAAAGCAGTACAAGCGCCAGAGCAGGTCGCAGCTCCTGCAGCCGCGACTGCGGCAACAGCTAGTGTAGAAGAAATCTTGGTTCCTGATTTAGGTGGTGAAGGACAGGTGATCGAAATCATGGTTCGTGAAGGCGACCCTGTAGAGAAAGATCAAAGTTTGTTTACGCTTGAATCTGACAAAGCCAGTATGGAAATTCCAGCGCCAAAAGCAGGAATTATCAAAAAGCTGCACTTCAAAATGGGCGATCAACTCAAAGAAGGTGATCCGCTAATGGCCTTAGAAGTCGTATCAGAGGCGTCTGCAACTGCTGCTCCAGCTCCAGCTTCGGTAGCGGCAATGAATGCCTCTGTAGCTAGTCAAAATACAGTTCCTTCTGTGCCAGCTGCAGGTACAGCACAAGTAAAAGAACTACTTGTGCCAGACTTAGGTGGTGAGGGGCAGGTGATTGAGATTATGGTCAAAGAAGGCGACTTGGTTGAAAAAGATCAAGGCATTTTGACCTTAGAATCGGATAAAGCCAGCATGGAGATTCCTGCTCCAGAAGCTGGAGTGATAAAAAAACTGCACTTCAAAATGGGCGATCGCTTAAAAGAAGGCGATAAGTTTATTGCATTGGAAGTTGCAGGCGCTGCTCCACTGGCCAGTAGCACGCCTGCTCATATTGAGCCTGTAATGGCACCTATCGCTGCAGAGCAAGGGCGAGTAGGTGCCGAGTTTGCCCCAACAGATGATATGGAAAGCAAACTAGCACGCCAAGTAACCGATCAACCACGCAAAGAATCGACTAAGGTTCATGCAGGGCCTGCAGTGCGTTTATTGGCGCGTGAATTTGGTATTGATCTGGTGAATGTTAAAGCGACAGGGCCACATGGACGCATCTTAAAAGAAGATGTGCAGCTGTATGTGAAAACCCTAGTGAAAACGCAAGCTGAAGGTGGCTCGGCTACTACCCAAGGCGCTGGTATTCCAGCAATTCCTGAAGTGGACTTTTCACGCTTTGGTGAAATTGAAGAAGTACCAATGTCGCGTTTACGCCAAATTGGCGCGCAAAATTTGCATCGCAGTTGGTTAAATGTGCCGCATGTGACGCAATTTGAATCCGCCGATATCACTGATTTAGAAGCGTTTCGCAAAGCACAAAAACTCGCTGCTGAAAAAGCAGGTACTAAGCTAACCGTATTGCCATTCTTAATTAAAGCTTGTGCACAAATGCTAAAAGAGCTGCCAGACTTCAATAGCTCGTTAGCCGCCAGTGGCAAAGCGTTAATTCATAAAAAGTATGTGCACATTGGTTTTGCGGTAGATACGCCTGACGGTTTATTGGTTCCTGTTATTCGAGATGCTGATCAAAAAAGCTTATTGCAACTTTCAAAAGAAGCTGCAGAGCTAGCTGACAAAGCCCGTAATAAACAGCTAAAGCCAGAGCAAATGCAAGGCGCTTGCTTTACTATTTCCAGTCTTGGCCATATCGGCGGTACAGGCTTTACACCTATAGTTAATGCGCCAGAAGTAGCTATTTTAGGTGTGTCACGTGCCACTATGCAGCCAGTATGGGACGGTAAAGCCTTCGAGCCACGCTTAATGCTGCCGCTGTCATTATCTTATGATCATCGCGTAATCAACGGTGCTGCGGCTGCATTGTTTACTCGTCGTTTAAGTGATGTTTTAGCAGATATTCGCAGCATGTTATTGTAGCTTTTTATAATAAACAAAAACGCCGAGCTAAATGCTCGGCGTTTTGTGCTTTAGTGACTAAAACTGATAACGCACGCCAGCCGTTAGTTCTTGAGAGGTTACTTTAGCTTTCATTGTGTCAACAAAGTTACCCGCAAAACCTTGTGAGCCTACATCAACATGCTTAGTTTTTATTTCACCATAGTTAGTGTACTTGTAGCCTACATCTAAAGACAGCTTTGATGTAACAGCATAAGCAACGCCTAAACCTAGATTCCATGCAATATTGTTATCTGTTGTTTTATTGTTGACAGGGATCGAGCCTTTGCCTGCACCTTCTAATGTCACTTTGGTTTGCTGTTACGTAAGGTGTAAATAATGTTTGGGTATCAAAGTTATAATAATCGTTAACCATCCATGTGTTCTGGATGCTGGTTTTAACATTGTACTTAAAAGTACTTTCTGCTTTTTTACCAAGCTTGACTGTAGTCCAAGAGAAATCTTTGGCTTTTTCATTCCGGCTATACTCAAGTTCAGCACGATTTTTTCCATTAGGAGCAGGGAAAGCCAGACCGTATGCTAAACGCATACCTATAACTGTATCTTTGGCATTGGTAGAGGCACCCATATTGGAAACATTGTTTTTTATAGTGGTAAGCCGTATTGGTTTTAAAATCACTACTGATATTAACAAGAGCGCCTTTCGCAGATATGTATTGATTAAACTCTTCAGCAAAGGCAGTAGAGGTTGAGGCGACAAATAGCATTGAAATAATAACAAGCTTTTTCATATGAGAATCTAATGTGATTTAGTTGGCAAAACGCATCAAAATCGATAGGTTTAATCTGGTCTAACGGTTAATTGTTATACTTAATGAAATACATAACAATATATTAAATTTATAATATGTTATTCAGCTTTTGTTAAGCAATTTTAGAAGTAAATTTACTTAAAAGTATTTAGCAGGCTTTCCAAGGGGCGGGCTGTTACTAATATTAAATAAATGAAAAATTAAAAGAATTACTTTAAATGCCCCAGCTATTTTATAATTACTGGGGCTCTTTATATTAAGGATGACTACCAAAACCATGCTGGCGCCAAGCTTCATACACTGCAATAGCTACACTGTTGGATAAGTTCAAACTGCGAGAGCCTTCTAACATAGGTAAGCGCACTAGCTGTTCGTGGGGAATACTGTCGCGCACCTCTTGAGGTAAACCGCGGGTTTCTGGGCCAAAGATAAAGCTATCCCCTACTTGATACTGTACATCTGCGTAGGAATGACTGGCTTTAGTACTAAATGCAAATAAACGCGTTTCGCCAAGCTGTGCAAGGCAAGCGTCTAAATTAGCGTGCACTTTAACTTCGGCAAATTCACGATAATCCAGTCCTGCGCGGCGCAGTTGCTTGTCCTCTAAACGAAAACCTAGTGGTTCAACAAGGTGCAAGGCGCAGCCCGTATTAGCGCATAGACGAATAATATTGCCAGTGTTGGGTGGTATTTCTGGTTCGAACAAAATGATATTAAACATGGTGGTTAAACAGTCAAAATAAAATATTAGTTTACCTCATCTCAGAATGTTTTTTTCAAAACAGAATTTTCAGCATAAGTGTTCTGCATTATTTTGGTGCATAAACGCACTAAGAAAGTGCAATTATTGTGGATTGTATGCTCCAAAAAAGCGCTAGGCTGTATTTTTAGGGGCATTCAAGGTTGGCATGCTGCTTGCAATAAACAAAGTATAGAAAAATAGCCTGCTTAATGCTTGAGGATGCCCTGATGAATAAAGGTTTGTATCGCCCAGACGAATTTAAAGATAACTGTGGCTTTGGTTTGATTGCTCATATGCATGGGCAGCCAAGCCATCATTTGGTGCAAACAGCTATTACAGCACTGGCACGTATGACACATCGAGGTGGTTTAAATGCAGATGGAAAAACGGGTGATGGTTGTGGCTTATTATTGCAAAAGCCCGACTTGTTTTTTCGTATTTTAGCGGCGGAACTTTTTGCTACGCACTTGCCGGATAATTATGCGGTGGGCATGGTTTTTCTTAGTCAGCAAACAAAATTACGTGAGCAGGCTAAAATTGTTTTGCAGCAGCAGTTGCTGGCGCAAGGTTTAACTGTGGTGGGTTGGCGTATTGTGCCCACTAATCCCGATGTATTAGGCGATCTGGCAAAACAGAACTTGCCACAGATTGAGCAGATTTTTGTTTCAGGTGCAGGGTTTACTGAACAAGAGTTTGCGGTAAAACTATTCCTTGCACGACGCTTGGCTGCACAGCAATTGACCACTGATAGTGATTTTTATGTGTGCAGTTTGTCTGCTAAAGACGTGGTGTATAAAGGTTTAATGCAGCCTGTGGAACTGGCAGCATTTTATCCTGACCTAGCTGATGCGCGTTTACATAGTGCCATTTGTGTGTTTCATCAACGTTTTTCGACTAATACCTTACCGCGTTGGCACTTGGCACAGCCATTTCGCTTTTTGGCACATAACGGTGAAATCAATACCATCAGTGGTAATCGTCAATGGGCAGTGGCGCGTCGTCACAAATTTGCTAACCCATTATTACCTGGTTTAGCCAATATCAACCCTATTGTTAATTTGACAGGCTCTGATTCTTCGAGCATGGATAACATGCTGGAGTTGTTGGTAACAGGCGGCATGGATTTATTTCGTGCGCTGCGTATGTTATTGCCGCCTGCATGGCAAAACGTGCAAACACTGAGTGCAGATTTAAAAGCATTTTATGAGTACAACTCATTGCATATGGAAGCATGGGATGGTCCTGCTGGTGTGGTGCTTACAGAAGGCCGTTATGCCGTTTGTTTGTTGGATCGCAATGGTTTGCGCCCAGCGCGTTGGGTAACTACGGATAATGGTTACATTACTTTGGCTTCAGAAGTTGGTGTTTGGGATTATCAAGAGCATCAAGTAACAGCTAAAGGGCGTGTTGGGCCTGGTGAGATTTTTGCAGTAGATACGCAAACAGGACAAATTTTAACAAGCCAAGACATTGACCAACAATTACAAGCACGTCATCCCTATCGCCAATGGCTGCGTGAAAATCTGTTGCGTGTACAAGCAAGCATGGATGAAAGCTATGGTAGCGCTAGTTATAACACCCAGCAGCTTCATCAATATATGAAGATGTTTAATGTTTCGTATGAGGAGCGTGAGCAAGTTTTGCGCCCGTTGGCGCAGCTAGGGCAAGAAGCTGTAGGATCTATGGGCGATGACACTCCAATGGCCGTGTTATCCAGTAATGTGCGCAGCCTGTACGATTATTTTCGCCAAATGTTTGCCCAGGTAACTAACCCACCCATTGACCCGCTACGTGAACGCATAGTGATGTCTTTAGAAACTGTACTAGGGCGTGAATATAATCTCTTTGAGGAAACAGCTGAACATGCCAATCGAGTCGTGCTTAACACACCTATTCTCTCACCACGCAAATGGGATTATTTATTACAGCTAGATAAAGCAGGTTACGAACGCGCCTTTATCAATCTTAACTATCCTGAAAACACAAGTTTAGAACAAGCTTTACAAACGATCTGCCATCAAGCAGAAACAGCCGTGCGGGCTGGTAGTGTGATGCTGGTATTAACGGATAGAAATATCAGTCATGGCAAATTACCCGCCCATGCTGCTTTGGCTGTTGGCGCAGTGCATCAGCACTTAGTACAACAAGGCTTACGCAGTGACTGTAATATTTTAGTAGAAACAGCTACCGCGCGAGATCCGCATCATTTTGCAGTCTTGATTGGCTGCGGTGCGAGTGCTGTTTATCCCTATTTAGCCTATGAAGTGCTGGCTGCTTTGATTAGCGAACAGCGTTTAGAGAGCAGTATTAGTGATGCCTTTTTGTCCTATCGAAAAGGCATTGCGAAAGGGCTGTTAAAGATTATTTCGAAAATGGGAATTGCCACTATTGCGTCTTATCGTGGGGCTCAGCTATTTGAGTTAATAGGTTTAGATGAGGCTGTTGTTAATCTTTGTTTTAAAGGCATGCGTAGCCGTATTGCAGGTGCAAGTTTTGCGCATCTCCAAGAAGATCAGCAGCACTTAGCGGAGCTGGCATGGAGCGCGCGTAAAGCGTTAAGCCAAGGTGGATTACTCAAATATGTACATGGGGGTGAGTACCATGCATTTAACCCTGATGTTGTGCGTACGCTACAAGCCGCAGTGCAACAAGGCAATTATGAATTATTTAAGCAGTTTAGCGCTACCGTGGATAACCGCCCTGTAGCAACCTTACGTGATCTTTTGCAACTGCGTTTAGCGGCAAAGGCCTTGGCATTGGATGAGGTTGAACCGCTGGAAAGCCTATTACCGCGTTTCGATTCGGCAGGTATTTCTTTAGGTGCTTTATCACCAGAAGCACACGAAGCTATTGCCGTGGCGATGAATCGTTTAGGTGCGCGCTCTAACTCAGGAGAAGGCGGTGAAGATCCTGCACGCTATGGCACAGAAAAAAGCTCAAAAATTAAACAAGTGGCTACGGGGCGTTTTGGTGTCACAGCCGAGTATTTGGTTAATGCTCAGGTGTTACAAATTAAAGTAGCGCAGGGTGCAAAACCGGGTGAGGGCGGGCAATTACCTGGCGGTAAAGTAAATGAACTGATTGCTCGCTTACGCTATGCCGTCCCAGGTGTGACCTTAATTTCCCCACCGCCACACCATGATATTTACTCAATAGAGGACCTAGCACAGCTAATTCACGACTTAAAAGAAGTTAATCCACAGGCACTAATTTCAGTGAAATTAGTGGCTGAACCTGGAGTAGGCACTATTGCAGCAGGCGTTGCTAAAGCCTATGCCGATTTAATTACTATTTCCGGTTATGACGGTGGCACTGGGGCTTCTCCTTTAACTTCAATTAAATATGCAGGCAGTCCGTGGGAGCTAGGCTTATCTGAAGTCCAGCAAACCTTGCGTGGCAATGGTTTGCGCCATCGAGTTCGGGTGCAAACAGATGGCGGTTTAAAAACAGGTTTGGATGTGATTAAAGCCGCTATTTTAGGTGCTGAAAGCTTTGGTTTTGGTACTGCACCTATGATTGCTTTAGGTTGCAAATATTTGCGTATTTGCCATTTAAATAACTGTGCAACGGGTGTGGCAACACAAAATAAACAGCTACGCGATGACCACTTCCAAGGCACAGTGGAAATGGTTATGAACTATTTTAAATTTGTGGCTCAAGAAACCCGTGAATGGATGGCGCTGTTGGGTGTGCGTCATTTAGTTGATTTAATTGGTCGTACCGATCTACTTCAGGTACTTCCTGGAACTACAGCTAAACAACAGCACTTAGACTTAACAGATTTGCTGTCCAGCAGTCATGTTGCCGCCAACGCGCCACAATACTGTACAACAGAGCGTAATGTAGCGCCTGAACCTAGATTGTTGGCCGAGCATATGTTGCACAAAGCACTGCCTGCTATCCAGAGTAAAACTAGTGCTACGTTTAATTTTGAAATTAGTAATCTAGACCGCTCTATTGGTGGACGCATTAGCGGAGAAATTGCGCGTCATTATGGAAACCAAGGGCTTGAAGGCGCTCCTCTTACGTTTAACTTTAAAGGTAGTGCTGGACAAAGCTTTGGTGTTTGGAATGTGGCGGGCATGCAGCTCAATCTACAAGGTGATGCCAATGATTATGTGGGCAAAGGTATGGCCGGTGGTTGTATCAGTATTTATCCAAGTGCTGATAGTCAGTTAGTTAGCCAACACAGTGCCATTGTTGGCAATACGTGTTTGTATGGCGCAACAGGCGGGCGTGTGTTTATTGCCGGCACCGCTGGTGAGCGTTTTGCTGTGCGCAACTCTGGTGCACATGCGGTTGTTGAGGGTGTTGGTGATCATGCTTGTGAATATATGACAGGTGGTTTTGTCTGCGTACTTGGGCGTACAGGCAAAAACTTTGGCTCAGGTATGACCGGCGGTTTTGCCTATGTATTTGATGCAGATAACGGTTTTTTTGACCGAGTCAATCATGAGCTAGTAGAGCTATTTCGCATTAGCGGTGAGGACATGGAGCGTCATCGCACTTATTTAGTCAGTGTGTTACAGGAATATATCCTGCATACCCAGAGTTGTTATGCACAGCACATGCTAAGCAATATTGATGATCATTATCGCCATTTCTGGCTGGTAAAACCTAAAGCCGCCAGTTTGAAATCCTTGCTTAGCAGCATGTGTTTTGACCCGCAATAAGTCGTTGTTATTTACTTTTTGAGGTAGTGATTATGAACCCAGTTGAACACAACGACTTCCAGTTTTTAGAAGTCGCCCGTAATGATCCACGTAAAAAAATGCTGCGCCAACGTAAGCAACAATTTATTGAAATTTACGATTTGCTCAAACCCGAACAAGCAAGTGAGCAGGCTGAACGTTGTTTAGCCTGTGGTAATCCTTACTGTGAGTGGAAATGTCCATTGCATAACTATATTCCTGATTGGTTACGTTTGGCGACAGAAGGAAAAGTGGTTGAAGCAGCTGAGCTGGCGCATCAAACCAATACCTTGCCTGAGGTTTGTGGACGGGTTTGCCCGCAAGACCGACTCTGTGAAGGTGCTTGTACTCTCAATGAAACAGGCTTTGGTGCTGTGACTATTGGCTCAATAGAGAAGTATATCACCGAGCAAGCACTGGCTCAGGGCTGGCAACCAGATATGTCACAGGTGAGTAAAACCAATAAAAAAGTGGCAGTGATAGGCGCAGGTCCAGCCGGTTTAGGTTGTGCTGATATTTTGGTGCGTAACGGTGTTACCCCAGTGGTTTTTGATAAGCATCCTGAAATTGGTGGTTTGCTCACCTTTGGGATTCCAGAGTTCAAATTAGAAAAATCTGTTATGCAACGTCGCCGCACTATTTTTCAGCAAATGGGCGTTGAGTTTAAACTCAATACGGAAATTGGTAAGGACGTACAGATAGGGCAGTTACTTGCTGAATATGACGCTGTATTTATTGGAATGGGAACTTACAACGCCATGCAGGGTGGTTTTGCTGGCGAGCAATTACAAGGTGTTTATAACGCGCTGGATTATTTGATTGCCAATACAAATTACCAGCAAGGCTTTGTTGCTGATAAAAACCAGTTTATCGACTTTAAAGATAAAAAGGTGGTGGTGTTAGGTGGCGGTGATACGGCAATGGACTGTACGCGAACTGCTATTCGTCAGGGGGCTAAACAAGTAACCTGTGTGTATCGTCGCGATGCTGCAAGCATGCCAGGATCACGCCGTGAAGTAAAAAATGCCAAAGAAGAAGGTGTAGAGTTCTTATTTAATCGTCAGCCATTAGCTATTGAGGGTACTCAGCAGGTGACAGGGGTTAAGTTTATTGAAACGCAACTATCAGAGCCTGACGCCAAAGGTCGGCGTAAGCCTGTGGAAATACAAGGCAGTGAGCATGTTATTCAAGCTGATGTGGTGGTCCTAGCCTTTGGTTTTCGTCCAAGCCCAGCTAGTTGGTTTAGCCAGCAACATATTGAGCTAGATGAACAAGGCAGAGTAAAGGTTGATCAGTTTGGCAAGTATCTAATGCAAACGAACAACCCAAAAATCTTTGCAGG
Source organism: Pseudomonas sp. F1_0610 (assembly GCF_047470865.1). Lineage (NCBI taxonomy): Bacteria > Pseudomonadati > Pseudomonadota > Gammaproteobacteria > Pseudomonadales > Pseudomonadaceae > Pseudomonas > Pseudomonas sp. F1_0610. The sequence goes on along the minus strand of NZ_JAZDRH010000002.1, from coordinate 53,806 downwards.
CGGCGATATGGTGCGCGGCTCAGATTTAGTTGTAACCGCTATTGCAGAAGGGCGAAAAGCAGCCGAAGGGATCTTAGAGTACCTAGGGCTTTAAGCAAGAATAAATAAAGCGCCTTTGTGAGCTGACTCCAAAAAAGTTAGTTCATTGCGGCGCTTTATGCTTAACAGTGTATTTACTTGTACACAATGGCGGATACTGTCCCGCAATCATAGGTAATTTCTTCCTCCATATGATCACTTAAGGGCTTATTAATAACCATCATCTGTGCTTGGTTTTCTTCTAGAGAGCACTCTTGCTTAAAGTGCAAAACTAACATTTTTCCAAAGTCATAATCTACAAAAAGGGTGCTATCCTCATTTGCTGCATAGAATTTGGCAGGCATCAAGCTATGTAACTTGGCTTGGTGTAAGTCGATAGCATATTTAGCTTTAAAGGCTTTTACGCTCATTGCTTGTTTAACACTGTATGGTGCTAAATTGCAGGTTTTAAAATCAGTGAATAGATCGTCTTGGCTGCAACGGGCATCAAACCATGTAGACAAGGCTGCATTTTGTGCTAAATAAAAGGCTTCTTCAGGGTCTGTTAGTGTATTGGTGTTTAATTGAGTTTCTTTTAGTTGATGAAAACTACCGTCTTGAAATACTCCCACACCATACTGAACGGGCTGTAGATAATGCCCTCCGCTACTGTTGGTGGTGGTAAAAAACTTATACAAAATAGCACCTTGTGCATTTAGTGCTAAAGGATTCAATTGCGCCTCAACATAAGATGGGCCAGTAGCTAAGCTTAGAGATGAGAAAAGTAATAAAAACAATAGCGAGATGGTACGCATATATTGAGTTACGGAGAAGAAAAGGAATTTTCGTTACTGTATAAACTTATGAGTAGAGACGCTTGATGCAGCTCATAAGTACTGTCTTTGTTGTGGTTAGACGTAACTATTTATCTCGCTTGCTAGGCTAGATGTCCATAGGTCGAATTAAATTGTGATATGTATCACATAAAGTCGCTAAGTGGCGGAAGGTATTTTAGAATATCGCCACTCTAAAAGGCGAAAAAGAGTTTAGTTATCCTAGTTGATAGAGATAACCGGCATGGACTACTTTAAGTAGTAATAGGTGGAAAATAACAAAGTGTATTTTCAATGTTCGTAATTCTTTTGTTTGATTTACTGTTTTTTTCTTACCCGTAATATATTTAAAAATGTCATTATTCATGCTGGGTGCGAGGATGTAGTTAGTATCGAAACTTGGCGAATCAGGATCTTGGTTTTCATGGTAATAAAAGTTACGCCTTTTTTTATCAGAATATAAACCAAAAATACTAAATATTATTATCCAGAATATAAATGAGCTCATTGTTTAAACCAAATAAAATATTAAATTACCATCTAGAATATAAGATAGAATTATAATAAATGTATAAGCCTACAGGTTTTATGTCGGAGATCATAACTACAGAAATTAATAGTTGAGTTCCGCTAGGTACAACCGTTTTTCAGTTAATTTAGAGCATTAATATTTGGTAGAGTGAGCCCTATAGCCTGACCGTTATCCTGTTTTGCATGAATAGAGCGGACAGATTGATATTTTCATATATTTGCTGGTTATTATTAGCAGGTAAGGCGTGCTTAGTTTGTTGGTGGAGTTGAAATCAGCCTTGTAGGAAGGAGTGGATGTACAGTGTTCAAATAACTACAAGACGACGACAGAAATCGTTACCTAAAAGCTAGATTAAGGCCATTGATTACATCTATAAAAACAGTGCGCTGCGCACATTCAGCCAGATAAATTTAGAACAGTGCCTATTAGTAGCAATAATATCCTTAAGCGCGCTTGTTGGTAGAGGAACAAAGGCAGGGTTTTACTGCTTTCACGGTACTTTGTTCAGGTTAATGCTGTGTTTGACTGCACTAAAAGCTATCAAATAGACGAATAATGCTAAAAAAATGAGTTGCCCAATTGTCTAGTTTTAAGTAGCTAGCGTAAAATTGCCGATCATTTTTTATTGGAACAAGCTATGGAACGCATACTCGAAAAAGTGCTTTACTCGTCCCGTTGGATTGTAGCCCCTATTTATATTGGTTTAAGCCTAGTATTGTTGGCGTTAGCCATTAAATTCTTCCAAGAAATTTTTCATATTGTTCCCATTATTTTTACCATGAAAGAAGCTGACCTGGTTTTGGTAACACTTTCTTTGATAGATATTGCTTTGGTGGCAGGTTTGATTGTAATGGTGATGTTTTCTAGCTATGAAAACTTTGTATCACGCATTGATTTAGATGACTCTGTCGAAAAACTATCATGGTTAGGTAAACTGGATGCTAGCTCTTTGAAAAATAAAGTAGCCGCTTCTATTGTGGCAATTTCTTCTATCCATTTATTGCGTGTTTTTATGAGTGCACAAAGCACGGATAACGATAAAATTATGTGGTACATGTTATTGCATATGACGTTTGTTGTCTCTGCTTTTGCGATGGGTTATCTGGATAAGATTTCCCGTAGCGCTCATTAAGCAAAACGCCACTGAATGTGGCGTTTTTTGTATCTGCATTAAGCGGTTTTATTGGCTAAGCGTTGTTTACGGCGACGCCATAATTTACGTATTCCCCAGATAGCAGGAATAATAATGATTAACCAAGGGGCAATAACAGCAATAAAGGTAACAAAAGCGGCAAAGCTAGAGGCAAGGGTTTCTACAAAATCATCTAATGCAGAGCTAATAGGACTCCAGCGCGAGCGCTCTTGGTATTGACTAAGTGCTTGTATATCAATGGTCAGTAACTCGGTTTGCACACGTTTAATCAAGTAGGCACTTTGACCAGTTAAATCTTCTATTTGCCCTTGTACTTCGGCTAGCTCTCGGTGAATTTGAATCAGAGCATTCACATCATGGTCAGCCCGTTTAGCGAGCTCATCTAGCTGTGTGCGGTACTGGCGTAGTTGTGCTAAGCGCTTTTCTGTATCCATAATAGAGCCGGATAAATCTTCAGCACGGCTGGTCAGTTGTTTAACTTCACCACCTTGTTGAACTTGCTTGAGCAAAAGCGTAATGCTAGGTGCTGGTGCACGTACTACTAAACGGCCAAGACGATAACCTTCACTTGACTGTTCAGACTCTAAAACAGCACAGTTCTCAGTGGCTTTACAGTTTTGAATAAGCGTATCGAGCAGTTGTTTTGCTGCTTCACGTTGAACATTAACAGTAACAAAATGCTCGTAAGCTAAGTAGGTGTTGGCAGAAGCAGGTTCAGAAGCTTCGCTATGCATGGGGGCAGGTACCGCTAGCAGGCTGTTAGAAGCATCAGCATGGCTGATCTCAGTCTGTCGAGCGTCTGGCGAAGGGCTACAAGCGGTAAGTAATAGTGAACTTAATACAATAGCTGTAGTTAAGCGCAGCATATAGAATCCTTGGAGTGGCAGATGAAATTAGAGTTTACTCAAGCATGTAATCAACTGGCGAAGTGGATAGAACAGAGCCAAGGTCAGCCTATAGACATCGATTCTACAGAAAGTTATGCATTTTTGTGTGAAAAACGCTTCACAGCTAGCGATATATCAACTTTTGAAGAAAACTATGGCGTGCAATTGGGCGAAGCGTACTGCTATTTTTTGCAAAAAGTTGGCGCTGCCCGTTTGTTTATTGGGGAGTACACTGCGGCAGTTGAGTTCGTGGCCCCAGATAAGCTACAGCATTGGTCGGCAGCAGTTTTTGAAAACTACGGCACAGATCCCTTTACGCAGTTGTTATTATGTGCCGGTTTACTGAATTATAATTTTTATGCTGGTTTTGATTTAACTCGAGCAGAGCGAAATTTTGCTTTTTTCTACCCTGATGTGGATCCTGAATATTGGTTGGAAGATGCCGACTTTGTTGACTTTCAAACCTGGGTTATTCACTTAGTTAATAGCAAAGGTAAGCTCTATATTTAATCCTCACTAGCCATATTGCTTTTTAGCCTTACTCGTACTTTTAAGTCTTCTTTGACACGGCAACAGCAAGGCAGGATTTCATCGCGTTTAATAAGGGCTAAGGGTGGTTTAGGGTAGTCAACGCTACCAACCAGCAGCTTTATACGGCAAGAGCCGCAGTAACCACTACGGCATTGGTATTCAACAAAATGTCCTGTACGTTCTAATGCATCGAGGAGGGTTTCACCCTCCTCAAGATCGAAAAACGTATCCTCTGTGAAAATACGCATGCTTACAGCTCAAAATCTCCTAACTCATCAACAGATACTTCAGAATCAATTTGACCTACCAAGTAAGAGCTGACTTCTACTTCTTGTGGTGCAACCTGTACGTTATCTGAAACAAGCCATGCATTAATCCATGGGATTGGGTTTTGTGAAGCTTTATCAAAAGCGGGAGTTAAGCCTACAGCCGCCATGCGCAGGTTAGTAATGTACTCTACGTATTGCGATAAAATACCTAGATTTAAGCCAATCATTGAGCCATCTTTGAATAGGTATTTTGCCCATTCTTTTTCTTGCTCAGCGGCATGCAAGAACATGTCATAGCATTCCTGTTCGCATTCTTTGGCAACTTCTGCCATTTCGGCGTCGTCTTCACCTTGTTGCATAATATGTAAAATATGTTGCGTTCCTGTTAAATGCAGCGCTTCATCTCGTGCAATTAAGCGGATGATTTTTGCATTACCTTCCATCACGCGACGTTCAGCAAAGGCAAAGGAACAGGCAAAGCTTACATAGAAACGAATAGCTTCTAGAATGTTGACGCACATGACACATAAATAGAGTTTCTTTTTCAGTGAGCGCAGGTTGATATCAACTGTTTTGCCATTAATCTGATGTACACCTGTGCCTAGCTTTAAATAAAGCTGCGTATGCAGAATTAAGTCGTCATAGTACTTAGAGATATCACTGGCACGCTTAATAATATGTTCGTTGCGTACAATGTCGTCAAATACCACTGATGGATCATTCACAATATTGCGAATAATATGTGTATAGGAACGTGAGTGAATGGTTTCAGAGAATGACCAAGTTTCAATCCAGGTTTCTAATTCTGGAATGGACACCAATGGCAAAAACGCCATATTGGGGCTGCGACCTTGAATGGAATCCAATAAGGTTTGGTATTTTAAATTGCTGATGAAAATATGTTTTTCATGCTCAGGCAGTTTGCCGTAATCAATACGATCTTGAGAAACGTCAACTTCTTCAGGGCGCCAGAAAAATGATAACTGCTTTTCAATTAAGGCTTCAAAAATTGGATATTTTTGCTGGTCGTAACGAGCGACGTTAACAGGTTGGCCAAAGAACATGGGTTCTTTGAGCTGGTCATTGTCGTTTTGCGAGAAAGTGCTGTACATAATATTTAACCTAAAACAAAGAAGAAACTAAAAACACATGACCGCACGCACGAAAGCGTACGGTCAAGGTATTAAATCTTACAAGCACCGCCTGCACAGCCGTCATCCATATCGCCTTGAACGTCTTCTGCGCCATCGCGGGTGTTTTGGTAATACAGCGTTTTTAACCCTAACTTATAGGCAACTAGTAAGTCTTTGAGCAGTTGCGTCATAGGTACTTTACCACCTTCAAAACGCTTAGGATCATAGTTGGTGTTGGCAGAAATAGCTTGGTCAACAAACTTCTGCATAATGCCAACCAATTGCAAATAGCCTGTGTTGTTCGGCATTTGCCAAAGTAGTTCATAGTCAAAACGTAAGCGCTCAAACTCAGGTACAACCTGCTTTAAAATACCGTCTTTAGATTGTTTAACGCTGACTAAACCACGTGGTGGCTCAATGCCGTTGGTTGCGTTAGAGATCTGGCTAGAGGTTTCGGACGGCATTAACGAAGATAGCGTTGAGTTACGTAAACCGTGCTTGACAATATCCGCGCGTAGGCTTTCCCAATCCAAATGCAAAGGCTCGTCACATACAGCGTCAATATCTTTTTTGTAGCTATCTATAGGTAAAATGCCTTGTGCATAAGTGGTTTCGTTAAAGCCAGGGCAAGCGCCATATTCTTGAGCAAGTTTCATTGAAGCTTTAAGCAAGTAGTATTGCATCGCTTCAAAGGTGCGGTGAGTGAGGGCATTGGCTGAGCCATCAGAGTAGCGTACAGCGTTTTTCGCCAAGTAATACGCATAGTTAATTACACCAATACCTAGTGTACGGCGCGTCATTGAAGCATTGCGTGCAGCCTCAATTGGGTAATCTTGGTAGTCCAGTAACGAATCTAATGCACGTACTGCAAGCTCAGCGAGTTCTTCTAATTCATCAATTGAGGAAATAGCGCCTAAGTTCAGTGCAGAAAGCGTGCAAAGGGCAATCTCTTTATCGGCATCGTTAATGTTTTGCAGTGGTTTAGTGGGTAGCGCAATTTCTAAACATAGGTTTGATTGGCGTACAGGTGCAACACGCGGATCAAACGGGCTATGCGTATTGCAGTGGTCAACGTTTTGAATATAAATACGACCTGTTGAAGCGCGCTCTTGCATCATTAAAGAGAACAGCTCAACCGCAGGTAGCGAGCGTTTACGAATGCTTTCATCTTGCTCATATTTGACATAGAGACGTTCAAACTCGTCCTGATCAGCAAAGAAAGCGTCATATAAACCAGGTACATCATGCGGTGAGAACAAAGTGATGTTGCCTTTTTTTAATAGGCGTTCGTACATTAGTTTGTTTAATTGCACACCATAATCCATATGACGGACACGGTTTTCTTCGACACCACGGTTATTTTTTAGTACTAATAAAGACTCAACTTCTAAGTGCCACATTGGGTAGAACAAAGTGGCAGCACCACCACGAACACCGCCTTGAGAGCAGGACTTAACGGCCGCTTGGAACAGTTTAAAGAAAGGAATACAGCCTGTGTGCTGAGCTTCACCGCCACGAATAGGGCTGCCAACAGCACGAATACGGCCAGCATTAATACCAATGCCGGCACGTAAAGAAACGTACTTAACAATTGCAGAGGTAGTGGCGTTGATCGAGTCTAGGCTGTCGTCACATTCGATAAGTACACATGAGCTGAACTGACGAGATGGAGTGCGTACACCTGACATAATAGGTGTAGGTAATGAAATCTTAAATTGTGACGTAGCATCATAGAAACGCTTAATGTAGTCCAATCGCGTTGCTTTAGGGTAGTTTGAGAACAAGCACATAGCCACTAAGATGTAGAGCATCTGTGGGCTTTCATAGACTTCTTTGGTGACGCGGTTTTGTACAAGATACTTGCCTTCTAGCTGCTTAACTGCAGCGTAAGAGAAGTCCATATCACGTTCATGGTGGATGAAGCTGTTGAGTTGCTCAAATTCGTCGTTGCTGTAATCGTTTAAAATATGCTGATCATAACGACCGTCTTGCGTTAGTTTTTCAACATGGGTTTTTAAATGAGGCGGCTCAAACTCACCATAGGCTATTTTACGCAGGTGGAAAATCGCTAAACGCGCTGCTAAATATTGATAATCAGGCGTTTCTTGAGAAATTAAATCGGCAGCGGCTTTGATAATGGTTTCGTGGATATCTTTAGTACGAATACCATCGTAAAACTGGATATGTGATTTTAACTCTACTTGTGAAACGGATACGTTATCTAACCCTTCAGCAGCCCACTCGATTACACGGTGAATTTTATCCAAGTCAATTGGCTCTTTACGGCCATCACGTTTAAGTACTTGGATAGAATCAAAGTCTGTCATGGTGAGAGTCCTTTAAGGAAGAATAAGTCGCACATTCATATAGTGTCTCCATGTGAATTGGAACACAATATAGTGTGTCTTTAATGAATAATGAACGCAATATAAGGTATTTATCTGAGAGCATCAACCAAGTAAGCTGGTTAGATTTTGAGCATAAATGCTGTAAGCTTGATGACGTCTGGCTTAGCTGCAGACAGTTATTTTTTTATCATTATTTAAAAATTGATTTAAAAAATTAATAAGTGAAATCTGTAGATTTGTACTTGCAAAAAACGGAATTAGTTCCTTGAAAAAATATTATATTTTCATGCTAATTTTGTTTTTCCAAATGACAGGTTTTGTTTCGTTAAGCCGATCATTATACTCAGAAAATCTCCTAGTAGAGCAAGCCCTATGCAGCAACTTGAGTTTTTTGACATACCAAGCCCTTGTGTTGGGGTTTGTCAGGCCAATAATAAAGGTTATTGCAAAGGCTGCTTTCGTTCACGCGATGAGCGTTTGTATTGGTTAAAGCTTACGGATGTGCAAAAGCGTGATGTGATTCGCCTTTGTCAGCAGCGCAAGGCGCGAGTTTTAAAAGCAAAGCAAGAAGGTTTGCCGTTGCAGTCAATAGATAACCTGCCAGAAGATGACTTGTTTGCAGATTAATCTGCTAGGGTTGGAAAAGGAATATCTTGCCATGCTTGAGCCTCAGTGAGCGTTGTACAGTTGCTGTCATCATAGCTAATCAGCAATAGGTAAATCTCATTTAAGAGGTAAGGCTCCTCTACATCAGCAAACACATAGCCTAAATGAATGGATAAAGCATACTCCAGCCAAGAGCTACTTTTACTGGCAGTGATGGCAAGTGCTTTAGTAAGACAATGCCACAGGTCTTGTTGTGAAATATAGCTAGCCCAGTAGCAGCGACGTGCCAAGCCAACAGCTAAACAAACATCCCAAGCATAGGTTGATCTAAGCTGCTCGGGTTGTTCGATCTGCAGTTGGTTATCCGTTTTTTCAGCAATAGCCTTGAGTGCCTGCTGTTTTTGTATTGGATCATCCTGCATCTTTTGATCAAGCTGGAAGCTATCAACAAGACTTAGTTTGTGTTCAATGACTGTTCGGGCAGAGTTTGAATTGAAAATTTCCCATTCTTTATCTAATAGATAGCGCAGGCTGCTAAGACTGTAATAAGCGGATTGATTACTTGCCGTCAGTGTCGCAATAGGTTCGCCATCATGTAGAAAATAAGGTGCAGCTAAAGCTAAACCTTGCTTTTGCCATTCAGTAAGAGTGGGGCAAGGGTGTTGCTGATTGAAATGAGCGAGTTCTATACGGTTTTTTTCGATAAGCTGGTGGTTAAGTCTTATACGGTATAGTGTGCGCCAAATGGCCTGGATGACTTTAATGGCTAATACGCCAGAAATTAACAGAATAATAAGATAAGTGAAGTTCATAATAGCATGACTTATAAACAGTAAATCTATAAATCATACAGGGTTAAAACGCTTTAGCATGATAGATAAAATCAAACTCACGCCAAATAGCGATTTCATACTCACGTGCAGGTGGTAAATGGTCAGCTGTACGGGGGCTGTAAACACTCGAACCCAGTAAGCGGAGTAAATCAGAGTCTAAATTACGATGTAAGCGTTTAGGTTCAGATAGCTTTTGCCCAAGAAGAATAGATACAGAGTAATCAACCCAAGAGCCTAAGCCACAGGTTTGTGCCGTTTGTGCTGCTTGTTTGATATAGCGCCACATCGTTTCTTCTGTTAAGTAGCCGCACCAAAAACACCAACGTGTTACTGCAATCGCACGCGCTGTATCCCAAGCATAGGTCGAGCTGGTTTTTTTCGCCTCTTCCAATGAGGTGGGGTCGTTATCTGCTGTGAATGCAGCAAGGTATTGCTGAACTTCTTGTTGTTTATGTTCTAGTAACGCGTCAAGTTGATGAGCATCTTGTAAGGTTAATAAATGCTCAATAATGACTTGTGCGCTTTCGCTGTCAGTAATGCACCAGCGTTGTTTGAGAAATTGACGATATTGACTGATAGAAAGCAAGCTAACCTCTGGTCGCACTTCTTTAAGAGGTTCATTGAACTGCAAAAATATAGGTGCCCCAAAAGCGAGCCATGCTTGCTGTTGGTGTGTTGTAGGGGGGACAGGTTGTTCAGTTAGAAATTTATAGATTTCATCTTGAGCTTTTTGCGCTTGCTGCTCGGCAGTGATCTTTTTTTCACGAATAAAACTAAGGCAAACGGCGAGAAAGCTTAAGCCGATTAATATAAGTAATAGCAGTAGAGAGTAGCCGAGCCCTTCCATAAGCGCTGTTCTCCAAGATAAGAATATTAATTCTTACTAATTAATAAGACTCTATACTAAATAAAAATATAATACTTTGCATGTATATGTTAACTATTTGACTATTCTCTCATAAAAAAAAGGGTCATTTTAGGGGTGAATACTAATAAGTGTTCCCACTTTGACTAGCGACAAAAATTCATCCATCTCTTCATTGGTTAATGCAATGCAGCCATCTGTCCAATCGCGTTGTTGTGTGAGGCTAGAAAACTGTTCATAGCCATTAGGTTGACCGTGCACCATAATCAGCCCTCCAGGTGAAACACCGCGCGCCTTAGCATTTTTCTTGTCTATAGCATTTGGATAGCTAATATGCATTGAACGGTAATAGCTTGAGCGCTCATTAATATAATCAAGTTTATAGGTGCCTTCTGGTGTGCGACTATCACCTTCTTGCTGTTTGTGTCCTAGTGGGTTTCGTCCTAATGCAATATGGTAGCTTTTGATTATTTTTTGTTTATCCATAAGTTGCAAAATGCGTTGCTCTTTAAATACCACAACATGGTCGACAGCTGCATAAGCAGTTGTTAAGCATAAGTAGAGTAGAGCAATAAATAAGCCTAAGCGCTTCATTTGTGAATCCTTAAAACGGTTTGTTATGTAGAATTTTAACCAGAAAAAAGGTTCCATGCGTTTAGCCTTTCATTCGTTAGCAATGAATGTCAAAATCAAGCGCATTTGTAGTGATGGGCATGAGCAATGGCAAATCTTACGTTGGCAGAGTTACAAACAGAAATTCGTTTGAATGTGGAGCGTGCATTAGCTGAGGATGTAGGCTCAGGTGATATTACTGCGCAGCTTATTCCGGCAACAGCTAGTGCCAGTGCAAAAATTATTACCCGAGTACCTGCGGTTATTGCAGGTTGTGCTTGGGTTGACGAAGTATTTCGTCAGGTGGATCCACAGGTGCAAGTCACGTGGCATGTGAAAGATGGCGACAAGGTAACACCTAATCAAGTGTTATTTGAATTGTCAGGGGCCGCTCGTTCATTACTGACAGGCGAGCGTAGCGCGTTGAATTTCCTACAATTATTATCAGGTGTTGCTACACGTTGTCAGTTTTTTGCTAATAAAGTGCAAGGCACTCAGGTTAAATTATTGGATACGCGTAAAACCTTACCTGGACTACGGTTAGCACAAAAATATGCTGTAACCTGCGGCGGTTGTCATAATCATCGTATTGGTTTGTACGATGCCTTTCTCATTAAAGAAAATCATATTGCTGCCTGTGGTGGTGTGGCTCAGGCGGTGCAAGCCGCAAAACAGATTGCATCGCATAAAGCTGTTGAAATTGAGGTGGAAAATCTTGATGAGTTAGAACAAGCGCTAGCAGCGAGTGCTGATATTATTATGTTAGATGAATTGAGCTTAGAAGATATGCGTATTGCTGTTGGTTTGGCTCAAGGTAAGGCTAAATTAGAAGCTTCTGGCGGTATTAATGAGCACAGCATTTTGGCTATAGCGCAAACTGGCGTAGATTACATTTCCATTGGTAGTTTAACTAAAGATATAACAGCGGTGGATTTATCCATGCGCTTTAGTATGTAAGGCAGGTTATGGATCCACGCAGCGAAGTTATATTACGTCATCCAGAAGCCTTTACAATGCCTTTGTTGATAGCAGGTTTGGCTTCTGATGATTTACTGAGCCATCTTCCACACGCGCAAGCTTGGTGTTGGAACGCAGCAGATTATGCCGAGCTAGAACAGCGCTATGCTTCACGTGTTAGTTTCTCTACTCAAGCACCAGAACAACACTTTGCGGTAGGCGTACTTTTTTTGCCTAAGTCAAAAGAGCTTACTGAATACTTATTACAAGCCTTGGCCGCTAAGGTTGAACAGCTTTACTTGGTCGGTGAAAAACGCGCTGGTGTAGAACGTGCAGCGAAGCAGCTGGCAGCTTATGGCAAGGCGTATAAGCTCGACAGTGCGCGTCATTGTCAGCTATGGCGTTGTGATATTAAGGCAAAGGCAGCGCCACCTGACTTATTGGCTTTAGCCAAACATATTGAGCTTACTGTTAATGAGCAACCATTAGTGGTTAAAACCTTGCCAGGTGTTTTTAGCCATGGGCGGTTGGATCAAGGTACCGCTTTATTGCTGGCGCATTTAGAGCATCTGCCCCAAGGAAAGATGCTTGATTTTGGCTGTGGTGCAGGAGTGATTGGTGCTGTATTAGCTAAAACCTATCCTGATAGTGAAGTTACATTATTAGATGTAGATGCTTTCGCGCTTGCTAGCGCCCAGTTAACCTTGGCCGCAAATCAATTGAGTGCACATGTTATTGCAGGTTCTGGTATTGGTGATGCGCCTATAGGGCTGAGCGCTATTGTGAGTAATCCACCTTTTCATCAGGGCGTGCATACCAGTTATGCGGCGACTGAACAGATGCTCAAACAAGCAGAAAAGCATTTGCAAAAAAATGGCCAGTTACGCATTGTTGCTAATAGCTTTTTAAAGTATCCCCCTATTATTGAACAACATTTGTCAGCCTGTACTACGCTAGCGCAAGAGCGTGGTTTTTCTATTTATAACGCTGAAAAAGCCCGTTAATGACGAGATATTGAAATGAGTGAAGAGAGTTATATTTTTGCAGTAGATGGCTTTACTAATTTTATTCAAAACGTAGTTGAAGCCTCTGCAAGCAAACCTGTTTTAGTTGATTTTTGGGCTGAGTGGTGTGCGCCTTGTAAAGTGTTAATGCCTCTACTAGAGAAAATTACATCCGAATATCAAGGTGAATTACTGTTAGCTAAGGTTAACTGTGATGAACAGCAGGAAGTTGTAGCGCAAATGGGCGTGCGTAATTTGCCTACAGTGGTGTTATTTAAAGATGGTAAGCCTTTAGATGGTTTTTCAGGCGCTCAGCCAGAGTCGGCAATTCGACAATTGTTAGAGCGGCATATTGGCTTGCCAACGCCACAAGCTGAAGAAGTAAATGTATTGGAACAAGCACAGATCGCTTTTGATCAAGGCGAGTTCGCTCAAGCTGAAGAATGGCTCAAGCAACTATTAACAGAAGATAACACGAATGAAGCAGCTTTGATCTTATTCGCACGTTGTCTAGCTGAACGTAATGAGCTTGAAGAAGCAGAAGCTGTATTAGCGGCGGTTAAAAGCGATGAGCACAAGCAAGCATTAGCTGCTGCAAAAGCACAGATCGCTTTTTTGCGTGAAGTAGAAGACTTGCCCGAAATGGCTATTTTAAAATCACGCCTAGCGCAAAACCCACAAGATGATGAAGCCTGTCTGCAATTAGCTTTACAACATATGGCCCGCCAGCAATACGAAGCAGCACTAGAGTCTTTATTGCAGCTGTTTATCCGCAATCGTAGCTTTAAAGAAGGCGCAGCCCATAAAACGCTATTGCAAATTTTTGACTTATTAGGAAATGAGCACGCCTTAGTCACTCAGTATCGTCGTAAGCTATACCAAGCCTTGTATTAAGGTGTAGTGCGTTGTTTTTACTGGCCTTGAAAGATGCATGGCAACATGCTCAAACACGTCAGCGCATTTGGGCGCTGGCGATTCCCATGATTCTAAGTAATCTTACAGTACCCTTGGTAACCTTGGTGGATACCGCTGTAGTTGGGCATTTACCCCATGATTATCAGTTGGGAGCGGTTGCTGTTGGTGGCATGATTTTTACTACTATGGCGTGGGTGTTTGGCTTTTTGCGGATGGGCGCAACAGGCTTTGCGGCTCAGGCTGCGGGCAAGCAAGATAATGCACAGCTTACCCAGATTTTTTATCAAGGATTATTGCTAGCTGGCATTATTGCATTGCTTATCATTCTCTTGGCTAAGCCTGTATTTTGGCTGGCGTTAGCTAATATGCAAACTAGTACAGAGTTGCAAGCCCATGCTTATGCTTATTTTACCACCCGATTATGGGGTGTGCCGGCGATATTAGGCAGCTTTGCATTAACAGGCTGGTTAATTGGCATTCAAAACGCTAAAGCCGCTTTGTTGATGAGCTTGGCCAGTAACCTGATCAATATTGTATTAGATGTGTTGTTTGTCTTTGTTCTGGATTGGGGCGTGCAAGGTGCCGCACGAGCCTCCGCCATTGCAGAGTGGGCGGGTTTTTTGGTTGGTTTCAGTATTGCTTGGAGAGTCTTAATTCGTAGTGAAGATTTAGTTAAGCGTCTGAAAAAATGGGCAAACTGGCAGCCATTGCTAGGTGTTAATCGCGATATTTTAGTGCGTTCACTATTACTGCAAGCGGTCTTTCTGGTTATAACTATTCAAGGCGGTCGTTTAGGTGACACTACAGTTTCAGCCAATGCACTGCTGTTAAACGGCTTAATGATATGCTCCTTTGCTTTAGATGGCTTAGCGCATGCGTTAGAGTCATTAACAGGTCATGCTTTAGGCGCTAATAACAAGCTGGCATTGCGCCGTGCACTTTTGTTAACAAGTAGTTATGCACTGTTAGCAAGCTTTGTATTTATGCTATTTTTTCTCGTATTTGGTGCGCAATTTATCTTGCTGCAAACGGATATTCAAAGCGTATTTTTAGCCGCTCAGCCGTATTTGCCCTATCTTGCCGTGTTACCCTTAGTGGCGGTCTGGAGCTATATTCTCGATGGACTATTTATAGGTGCGACCAAGGCAAAAGAAATGCGTAATGCAATGCTGCTAGCTGTGCTGGTAAGTTTGCCCGTTGGCTATATTTTGCAGCCATTAGGCAATCATGGTTTATGGATAACTTTTTTATTGTTTATGGCCTTACGTGCAGGTTTTTTACTGATTCCTGCTAGGCATATTTCACGCTGGTTTAAACCTGTATAGGAAATGGTTAAATGACACAACATGCTTTACTGCTGGTCAATTTAGGCTCGCCAAATTCCACATCAGTAGCTGATGTCCGTAGTTATTTAAATCAGTTTTTGATGGATCCTTATGTGGTGGATTTGCCTTGGCCTATTCGCCGCTTGTTGGTATCGCTTATTTTGCTCAAACGCCCAGCTGAGTCTGCGCATGCCTATCAATCTATATGGTGGGATGAAGGTTCGCCTTTGGTAGTCATTAGCCAGCGGTTAGCTAAGCAAGTTCAGCCTTTGTGGGAGCACGGCCCCGTTGAACTGGCTATGCGTTATGCTCAGCCTTCTATTGAGAGCGCTTTGCTTAAGTTAGCTAAGCAAGGTATTAAAGAAGTGACTTTATTTCCTCTGTATCCACAGTTTGCTGATAGCACTACAACTACTGTGATCAAAGAAACTCAGCGTCAAATTAAACAGCATAGTTTGTCAATGAAGCTAAATACAGTAGATGCTTTTTATAATAATGCTGCTTATATTGATGCTTTAGTGGCTAGCGTAAAGCCTCAACTAGAGGCTGGTTTTGACCACTTATTGCTGAGTTTTCATGGTTTACCAGAACGTCATCTCCACAAAAATGATGCTAAAGCTGGCGAGTATTTGAATAACGCAACATGCTGTTCGGCAGCCGATGCACAGACGATTGCTCAATGCTATCGCGTGCAATGCTTCTTAACCGCACAAGCCTTTGCAGAAAAAGCGGGTTTAACTGCAGAGCAATGGTCGGTTTCATTTCAGTCACGTTTAGGTCGTGCTAAATGGATTGAACCTTATACTGAACAGCGTTTAGATGAATTGGCTAAACAGGGTGTAAAAAAGCTTTTAGTGATGTCTCCTGCTTTCGTAGCCGATTGCATTGAAACCTTAGAAGAGTTAGGCATTCGTGGGAGAGAGCAGTTTTTAGCTGCCGGTGGTGAAGAGTTGGTTTTACTGCCTTGTTTAAATGACAACGTACAATGGGCGCAGGTGGTTGCTGATTTGGGGAAGGTGCATGTTAAAGCTGATCGCTGAAGATTTTATTGCTCCTGAACACATAGCTAAAGTACTGCCGCTATACCGCGAACTACTTGATAAAACGCGCCAAGAAGCCGGCTGTATCCGTTATGAGCTATGTCATGATTTGAGAGAACAAGGGCACTTTGTATTTATTGAAACATGGCAAGATTATGCAGCACTAGATGCTCATGTAGCTTCTGAACACTTTCAGCGTTTAGTACCACAAATTGACCAATACAGTTATAAAGCAGGGCGCTTTACACACTTGCAAGCCTTTACTGAAGTTAGCGGCAGTATTCTCTAAGGAGATAGGTTGCAACAACCTGGTTGCAGTGCTTGTTGTAAAAAAACTAAAAAATTGTCCTGTACTTGAGGGTTAAAGATGCCTTCAATATGCCTAGTATCAGCTAGTACCATGTTGGCTTTCGGCGCGTTGGTTTTAGCAAACAATTCTGCGCTATGGCGGTGAGGTATTAACTGGTCGGCATCCCCATGAAAATAAAAAATCGGCATATGTAGCTTATCAAGGTACTGATAAGCGCTAAACTCATCGCTCACAAGCCATTGCATACCTGACAATTTATCATTAGCAATTTTAGAGTACCCATAAAATGTTGAATCAATAATCATGCCTCGTACATGTTGTGTAGCGCTGCTACCAACACTAGCGATAGCCACATTACCACCTAAGCTTTGACCAAATACAAATAGCTTGCTTGGATCAATTTCTGGATAGTTCTCTGCAAATGCCAAAGCACTGATGCCATCTTGATAAACCCCTTTAAATGAAGGCTCGCCTGTTGACTTCCCATAACCGCGATAATCAAAGGTAATGAGGTTGTAGCCTTCCCCAGGTAGCCATGCAACGGCGAGATAATGTGCTGTAATATTGGCGGCATTGCCGTGGTAATGCAGAATTGTACCTAGGGCATCTTTAGGGTTGTCGTGCAATTGGCTAGGCACAAACCAACCATGTAGTTGTTCGCCATCGGCAGTTGTTATGGTTAATTCTGTAAAGGTCTGCCCGTAGTGTGCGGGTGAGCGGCCATAATCTATTTGATCTGGATAATAAAACTGATTTTGTGCCAGCCTTGAAGCAACAGCTGCCAATACAAGAAGTAAGATGCAGAAGCTTAATAGAAAGAGTAATTTTTTGCTCATTGTGCAACATTCCCTGTGTAAACAACGAAACTAAGATTAAGTGGCTGTTGCTCACTGCTCCTAGGTATTTCCTTGAGCAGTGAACATATTGGCTATTTAATCAGTGGATCTTCCATCGGGTTGCGTTTCCATGCGCTACCGCCTGGCAGAATAAGATTAAGTAACATGGCTACTAATGCACAAAGTGAAATACCGGTTAACGCAAACTCGCCACTACCTAACTTCATACCGCCAATGCCGAATACCAAGGTGACCGACACAATAATAAGGTTGCGAGGAATGGATAAATCCACTTGGTTGCGTATAAGGGTATTAAGCCCTACGACAGCAATAGAACCAAACAGCAAGCAAAGAATACCGCCCATAACGGGGAGTGGAATGCTTTGTAGTGCCACACCAAACTTGCCAATAAAAGCTAAAACAATGGCGATAACGGCTGCCCACGTCATAATTTTAGGGTTGTAGTTCTTGGTTAGCATGACAGCGCCTGTTACTTCGGAGTAGGTTGTATTAGGCGGTCCACCAAAAAATCCAGCAGCAGAAGTTGCCACACCATCACCTAAGAGAGTGCGATGCAAACCTGGCTTTTGCAGATAGTTATTGCCTGTTACATTGCCAATAGCAACAACACCGCCAATATGCTCAATGGCGGGAGCCAAGGCGACGGGAAGCATGTACAAAATAGCGCCTAGATGAAACTCAGGCAGCATGAATTTGGGCAGGGCAAACCAAGGTGCTTGGTTAATAGCAGTACTATCAATAATGTTGAACATGATAGATAGGCTAACGCCAACAATAATGCCTATGAGAATAGGGATTAAACGAAACAAGCCGCGCCCTAGCACTGCCACCAATAATGTCGCAATTAAAGTGCTCATTGAAATGATGATTGAGGTTTCATAAGCAACTAGTTGCGTGCCTGAACCATCAATGCCCATTGCCATATGAACAGCGTTAGGTGACAAGGCTAAGCCAATGCACATAATAACGGGAGCGATTACAACTGGCGGTAACAGACGGTCAATAAAGCCAGTCCCCTTCATCTTAACAGCGGCACTGAGCAAGATATAAACCACACCCGCCGCAACAATGCCGCCTAATACTGCTGGCATACCAAACTGCCCTTTAGCCGCCAGAATAGGCGCAATAAAAGCAAAGCTTGATGCTAGAAATACAGGGACTTGGCGCTTGGTAACAATCTGGAATAAAAGTGTGCCTAAACCAGCAGTAAATAAGGCAACGTTAGGATCCATTCCTGTAATCAGTGGCATTAAGACTAAAGCGCCAAATGCTACAAATAGCATTTGAGCGCCTGCCAGTGCTTGGCGCCATAGCGGGTCATGAACAGTGGTGTTCATAACTTAGCTTTCCTTCTGTTTGGTGCCGAAGATTTTATCGCCAGCATCGCCAAGACCCGGAATAATATAGCCTTTGCTATTTAAACCCTGATCAATAGATGCTGTATAAATTTGTACATCTGGATGGGCTTTACGCACTGTTTCAATACCTTCCGGCGCAGCCACTAATACCATAGCGCGAATTTCACGACAGCCAGCTTTTTTCAACAGGTCAATAGTGGCAACCATGGAGTTGCCGGTCGCCAGCATAGGGTCAATAATTAATGAAAGACGCTCATGGATTTCAGGTGCTAACTTTTCTAAATAGGTGTTAGCTTCTAAGGTTTCTTCGTTGCGCACAACGCCTACCGCACTGACTTTAGCGCTAGGAATTAGGCTAAGTACACCTTCAAGCATGCCTATGCCAGCGCGTAAAATAGGTACTATTGTGATTTTTTTGCCAGCGATTTTTTGTGCCGTAACTGGACCATTCCAGCCATCAATTTGATATTCTTCTAGCGTCAGGTCTTTGGTCGCTTCATAAGTGAGTAGGGCGCCCACTTCTTGAGCAAGCTCGCGAAAGTTCTTAGTGCTAATTTCGGCACGACGCATTAAGCCGATTTTGTGACGCACAAGAGGGTGTTGGATTTCATGCACTGGCATTGTGAAATTTCCCGGTTATTTTACAAAATAACCTAAGGATAAACGAAAAGCGTAAAAACGGCATCTTATTTGCCGACTGGTACTTGCTCTTAACGCTAACTCGCAGTACCTTTTGCCGCTTTCTTTTTGGAGGTAAATAAGGTGTCCACCGATTTACAACATATTCGCCAAGTGATGGCGCAGGCTGATGTACTTTATACAGAAGCCGAAGTTGAAGCAGCAATTGATAAGGTTGCTAGCCAGATCAACCAGCGCTTAGCAGACGCTAATCCTGTTGTGTTTTGTGTCATGAATGGTGGCTTGATCTTTGCTGGAAAGTTATTAAGTAAACTCAACTTTCCATTAGAGCAATCTTATTTACATGCCAGCCGTTATCGAAATCAGACCAGCGGTGGCGAGTTATTTTGGAAAGCAAAACCAGAAATCTCAATTCGTGATCGCTCAGTTATTATTGTGGATGACATTCTTGATGAAGGTCATACCCTTGCTGCCATTATTGAATACTGCAAAGCAGAAGGCGCAACTGCGGTATATAGTGCAGTACTGATGGATAAAGACCATGACCGTAAAGCAATTCCTGGTTGGGAAGCGGACTTTACAGGTTTGCATTGCATTGACCGTTATATTTTTGGTTATGGCATGGACTACAAAGGTTACTGGCGTAACGCCGCCGGTATTTATGCGGTAAAAGGCATGTGAGCTGATAAATCAAAGCCGAACCTAACTGTGTTCGGCTTGGTTGCAGGTATTAAGGTTTATCTTTAGTGTGGTTTTTTGGTCTGCTGTAAATGCTGTTCGTTTAACAACAGGCTCGCTTTATAGCGGTTTAATGTAGTGCGGTTACAGCTGCTGTAATCATCTCCAACTATTCTATCATTTTGCCAGTTACAAACAGGGCAAATTTCAAAGAATGCGGCTTCAGTATTCGCAAATACAAGGTATTCACAAGCTGGTTAATCTAATTGTTTAACGCGTTTTAATAAAATGCTGCCATTTGCCTGTGGTTCTATTTGAAATATCCCTAAGTTAACTGACATTTGTTTGCTGTAGTGTTCAGAGCAAGGGCTGCTGCCGTCGACCGATTGTTGTGTTAGTGTTAGGTTAATTTGATTGTCAGGTAATACAGTAAAGCTTCCTGCGCTGCTATAGAAGCATTGGTTTCCACACTTAGATACCTCATATAACCTAAAGCTATTGCTTTTAGCATCAAATTGAATACGGTAACCACCTTGCCAAACCTCCATTTTCTCGGCATTGGCTAATGAGTATTCATCTACTAAATATTCATTAATAGGCGGCATAATGCTGTAGGTTGTGCCTAAATTAAGTGCTGTGGTTTGGGCGTAGCTGCTTGAACTAATCAACCATAGAGCAAGTAAGATAAAAGATTTTATATAGCGCATTATGTATTCCTAAAAGCGATAATCGCTGTGTATTTAGTCCTGCTCTTCTGGCATTAACTCATCATTAGGGGTATCTAAATGCAACCAGCGAGTGGCGCGCTCTTTAGCTAATGTAAGGTCTTGTACATAAGAGAGCTTTCCACGGCGTAAACGTATGCCAGCTTTGCGCATTTTTTTTCGAATATCAGTACTTGTGCCAACTAAAATTACGCTTATATCGTTTTTATGGAAGTTGTTCATTACTTTTTCCAAGCCTGATAGCGCTGTCATATCCAACATAGGTACTGCTGACATATCAATTAAGACGACTTTGGCATTGGGGTTAAAACGCATAAGAACGCTTAATGCACGCTCAGCTGCACCATAAAATAGTGGACCACGAATAGCATAGGTAATAACGCCTTCGGGCATGTCGCGTAAGGCTTCGCTTTGTTCAGGAGAAACGGTAGAGGTGTCTGTTAAGTCACTCATGCGTTTAATAAATAAACCAGCAGCCAGCAGTAGACCAACGCCAACGGCTAGTACCATATCAAAGAGTACTGTAAGTACAAGGCAGGTTAGTAGGATTAAAATATCGTTACGAGGCGCTATACGTAAGGTGCGCAGTACATTCTTTGGCTCGCTCATATTCCATGCCACTACAAGCAATAAGGCAGCCATAGAAGCCATAGGTAAGTAGCTAAATAATGGTGCTAATAATAACATTGCGCCTAGTACAACTAAGGCATGTGTCATACCAGCTAGTGGTGAAAAGGCACCTGCTCTGACGTTGGCGGCAGTGCGCGCGATAGCTGCTGTAGCGGTAATACCGCCAAACATTGGAGTAATGATATTTCCTATACCTTGGGCCAGTAGTTCACCGTTGGAGTTATGTTTGGTGTTGGTCATACCGTCGGCTACGACAGCACAGAGTAAAGACTCAATGGCACCTAACATAGCAATGGCAAATGCGGGGGCTAATAGTTGGCGAATTAACTCAAAATTCAGTAATAGGCTTTGGCCATCACTGCCTGTTAGCTCCCAAGGCCATAAAAAACTTGGCAAAAATGAAGGAATACCAGCAAAAGTCTGACCATTAACTTCATAACTAAAACGTTCGCCAATAGTGGCAATAGGAACACCAAAATATTTAAGCGCAACCGCTAATAATGTTCCCAGAAGAATAGCGACAAGATGTCCAGGCATTTTGCTCACATAACGAGGCCATATAAGCAATGTGGCCAACGTAATGAGGGTGACTAATGTATCACCCCATTGAATGCTAGGTAGTGCAAAAAAAAGCGCTTGCAATTGTTCAAGATAATTAGTGTATTCGGCTAAATGAGTAAGCCCTAAAGCATCTTTAATTTGTAAGGTGGCAATGACAATGCCTATACCCGCAGTAAAGCCTAAGACGACGGGATAAGGAATAAATTGTAGTAAGGAGCCAGCGCGTAACACTGACATTAAAATCATAATGGCGCCTGCCATAGAAGTGCAAAGTAATAGCCCGCCCACACCAAACTGTTGCGTAATAGGCACTAAGATTACAACAAAGGCGGCTGTAGGGCCTGATACGTTAAAGCGTGAACCACCCAGCAAGGCAATAAAAAAGCCGCCAATTAATACGGTATATAAGCCATGTTGCGGCGGAACACCGACAGCAATCGCCAGTGCCATGGCTAAAGGAATAGCAATTACCCCAACTGTAATGCCAGCAATAATATCGTGACGTAAGTTTTCTAACTTATAGCCAGTGCTTAGGGTTTGGCGCCATGCGGTAAAAAGGGGAGGTAAATACATAGTTTGCTTTAGCCTAATCTAATGGGTGCTGAGAAATACAGCGGTATCTAAAAAGACGAGCTTCATGCTTATATAAAGACTAGTTGAGATTTAGAGTTCTAGTTTTTTTAATAGTGGCACTGCGCCATATACTAGTGCTCTAGAGAGCAACTGCCAAACCCATTGTGATTTCTTTGGTAGATGCTTGCAGTAAATCAAGCTGTATTCAATGGCAGGTTTAGCACCACGGTTACGCTTAAAT
Organism: Pseudomonas sp. F1_0610; assembly: GCF_047470865.1. NCBI lineage: Bacteria > Pseudomonadati > Pseudomonadota > Gammaproteobacteria > Pseudomonadales > Pseudomonadaceae > Pseudomonas > Pseudomonas sp. F1_0610. Next base: position 31,373 of record NZ_JAZDRH010000002.1, on the reverse strand, counting down.
TTCGGTGCGCCTGAACTCATGTTAATACTCTGTTGCTTGTGCTTGGCTTGGCGAAAGGTTAAATAGTTTAGTTGGCGGTATAAGCCTAGTTGTACGGGTTGCTCTGTAGCAAACCCAAAGATAGGTGTAGTCACTGTTTGTGCGGTTTGTATCCAGCCTAAGGCAGCGCATAAATCTTGCCCATTTTCATGCAACCCCATCAATTCTAACCAGCCACTTTGCTGCCCTTTACTCAGCCAAGAAACTTGATAGTGCGGATTTAGTACGGAGTATTTATCAAGATAGAGTTGATCATAGAGTTGTTTACAACGTAAATAGTCTTGAGCTGTAAAATCTATCCCTTTTTTAATATGTAACTGATTGTTATTAAATAGTTTTTTATCTTTTTTTGTATCGCTATAAGGCGTAGGGTCGGTGGCGATATAAACCTGTCTTGAGGGAACGGCAATATAACCATGCTGCTGTAAACGGGCTATAAATGCTTGATGCTGATGATCATTAAGCGAGCGAAAGCCAGTGGCATGATGCGGTTGTTGAGTAATGAGAAAGCGGGTTAGTTCAGCTATATCCTCTGCTAGCCATACTGAGTTGTCATATAGGTTGGTTGACACTAGATGATTATTCACCCAAAGCACACGGTCAATATTTGCCCAGCGTAATATAGCCGCCATTCCTTTAAGGAAAGGAATCATGGCTTTTTCTAAGATCGGCTTTTTTAGTTTGTGTAGTTCTTCATGGGCATAATTGATATACATGGCATAGGGTGAGACCACGTAGCAATTGCCTTTAATTAGATTTGTCGGATTAAGGCTGATAGGTACTTGCTGATAAGGCGTAACGAGAAGCTGTAGTTCAACCTGTGCAATATTGCTCAGATGCAGGCTAATGTCCTGTCCAATATCCCGCACAAAACGCCCTGCTAGACTCAGTTCATTGTCAGTGTAGGCGGATAACTGCTCTGCGCGGATTAGCTTATACAATGTCTTGCCCGTTCCATTCAATATCTACTGTAGTTGTGCTGAGTACAGCTTTTCTATTAATTAATGCGGTTGCTAGGATTTCACTGGCCGAGATAAATTGAGCAAGGCTAGGTAGTGGGTCTTGTTTATCCCAAACCACATCCGATGCTTGGCGCAGATTTTGCCAAAAAGTTTTTTGCGTAATATGTTTACTAAAAAAATAGGGTAGCAGTGCTAGGCTGACGCAGCGGGTTTGCAATTGTGCATTTTGCAGCGCAGTATTATTCATTAAGCAATCAACTAGCTGTGTGGGTTGAGTAAATAGATGAATGCCGCTTGTACTGCGCGGATTGCACTCTAATAAGTACAGTTTTTCTTGCGCAGTATCTTCCATGTAATCAAAGGCAACTTGCCCTGTTAACTGAGTGCGCTGAGCAAACTGATGTAGGAAAGCTTCAATTTTCTGTTGTCTTTGCGGTGTTAGAAGAATCCCCGCACCTTGTCCTATACGGTAAGTTGGCTGATAGCAGCAATGAGCAAGAAGCTTGCCGTGTTGCATAATGCTAAAACTACAAAACTCAGTCCCTTTAATATAGCGCTGAGCAACCCAAGGTCTGCGCACAGAGCATTGAATTTGGCTGGCTTTTTGCGCTGTAGGACGGATTAGTGTTTGGTCTGCAAAGCGAGAATAAACAGGCTTGAGTACATAATCTTGCGTATTTAAAGAGGAAACTTGTTCAGGTTGACTGACGAGCAAGGTCTCAGGCGCTTGAATTAAAAAGTCTTGGCTAAATTGTGCAAAGCTAAACTTATTATGCAGAGTATTGAGCAAATCTAATGGGCTGCATAACAAGGTGCAGTGGCGACTAATTTGTTTGTGAAAGTGCGCACAATAAAAAACTTCTTCACAAGTGGGCAGTAGATAATCAATTTTATATTTTTGGATGTAATCTATAAGGGTGCTAAGCCATGTGTTAGGGAATTGAGCGGCGGCGGGAAGCTTTAAATAGCGTTGTATGTGACGGCTAAAGCGTGTTAATGCAAAGTTTAATGAGTCAGCAACAAAGACAGAATGCTGTGCTGTGGCAAATGCTCTCGTCCATTCTAAGGCGGCAGGAGAACGTGCCCCTAAAATTAAAATTTGCATATGAAATAGAGATTAATCTGCAAATTCTGAACAATACGCGAAGTAGATGAAGTTTGCACGTTGCTTTTTTCACAGGTTTGGGCATAATACGTGCTCCTTTTTCTTGAGACAAAGCCTAGTTTAAAGAATTCAGGAATCGGTGAAGATGCCATCACCATGTTTACCTAGTCATTAAGCGTTTAGACCCGTTTCCCCGTACCTGCGCTTAATGTTGCTAGTCGCCTTTAACTTGTAAAGGCACACACTATTTTGTAGGATTCGCCGTCTTATTAATAAGGACGGCCTTGAGGCCATAGCGAATGAAAACTTTTACAGCAAAACCGGAAACTGTTAAGCGCGACTGGTATGTAGTTGACGCTGCAGGTCAGACCCTGGGTCGTCTGGCTACCGAAATCGCATTACGCTTACGTGGTAAGCACAAACCAGAATACACTCCACACGTTGATACAGGTGACTACATTGTAGTTATCAATGCAGCTCAAGTTCGTGTAACTGGTAAAAAAACTACTGACAAAATCTACTACTCTCACTCTGGTTTCCCAGGTGGAATCAAAGAAATTAGCTTTGAAAAGTTAGTAGCGAAAGCTCCTGAGCGCGTGATTGAAAACGCTGTTAAAGGTATGCTTCCTAAAAACCCACTGGGCCGCGACATGTATCGCAAGCTGAAAGTGTATGCTGGTGCTGAGCATCCGCATGCTGCACAGCAACCCCTAGAGCTAAAAATTTAACGGGAATAGTTGATTATGTCAGCAAATCAAAATTATGGTACAGGTCGTCGTAAAACCGCTACAGCACGTGTTTTTCTACGTCCAGGTACTGGCAATATCTCTATCAATAACCGCACTCTAGACGTATTTTTTGGTCGCGAAACTGCGCGCATGATCGTACGTCAACCGCTAGAGCTAACTGAAACATTAGAGAAATTTGATGTTACTGTTACTGTTTCTGGTGGTGGTATTAGCGGTCAAGCAGGCGCTATTCGTCACGGTATCACTCGTGCATTAATCGAATACGACGAAACTTTACGTGGCGCACTACGTAAAGCTGGCTACGTTACTCGTGATGCTCGCGAAGTGGAACGTAAGAAAGTTGGTCTGCGCAAAGCACGTAAGCGTCCACAGTTCTCAAAACGTTAATTCAACGTTTACTGGCTTATATGTTTCGAAAAACGCCCACTTCCGCGAGGATTTTGGGCGTTTTTTATGCAGTTTTTAGCTATTTTTTCGTCGCAAATTGATCTGAGACGCTAAGCGCGTTAGTTCCTTGTTGAAAAGATGAGTTTGCCTTGTCATAAAGGCGGCTTTTCTTTAACATTTAAAGGATTTTTAGATCATGCGGCTAGCTTTTCTTACATACTATAAGCTCGCATAAGAGCTAAACAGCTGATGGGAGACGACTTAATGAGCAATGACGGCGTCAATAAAGGCCGGCGTCGCTTCCTAGTGGCAGCCACTTCTGTAGTGGGCGCTGCTGGGGCGGTAGGAGCTGCGGTCCCGTTTGTCGGGTCATGGTTCCCTAGTGCAAGGGCTAAGGCTGCAGGTGCACCGGTGAGAGTCAACGTAAGCAAGGTAGAACCAGGTCAGCAGCTTGTTGCTGAGTGGCGTGGTAAGCCTATGTTTATCGTTCACCGTACTCCTGAGATTCTACAAGGTTTAGATAAGCTGACAGGCGATATCGCAGACCCAGAATCTAAAGCCTCTGAACAACCAAGCTACGTAGATCCTAAAGTACGTTCTATCAAGCCAGAAATTCTTGTGCTTGAAGGTGTTTGTACTCACTTAGGTTGCGCACCAACTTTCCGTCCTGAAGTGGCTCCGGCTGACTTAGGTAAAGACTGGATTGGTGGCTACTTCTGCGCTTGTCATGGTTCTCGTTATGATATGGCAGGACGAGTTTATAAAGGCCAGCCTGCGCCTTTAAACCTACCTGTACCGCCATATAAGTATGAAACTGATGATGTGATTATCATTGGTGAAGATCAGGAGAACGCATAATGAGCCTGATGACTAAGTTTATGGGTTGGGTGGATGCACGCTTCCCTGCCACCAAAATGTGGGACGACCACTTAGCTAAGTATTACGCACCTAAGAACTTTAACTTTTTATACTATTTTGGTTCTTTGGCGTTATTAGTACTGGTTAACCAAATCCTTACGGGTATCTGGTTAACTATGAGCTATGAGCCTTCTGCAACAGGCGCTTTTGCCTCTGTAGAATACATTATGCGTGACGTAGATTACGGTTGGATCTTACGTTACATGCACTCAACAGGTGCATCAGCCTTCTTTATTGTGGTTTATTTACATATGTTCCGTGGCTTAATGTACGGTTCATATCAAAAACCACGTGAGTTAGTTTGGCTGTTTGGTATGTTAATTTACCTTGCACTAATGGCAGAAGCTTTCATGGGTTACTTATTACCATGGGGACAAATGTCATACTGGGGCGCGCAGGTAATTATCTCTTTATTTGGTGCAATTCCTGTTATTGGTGGAGATTTAACCGAGTGGATTCGTGGTGACTTCCTAATTTCAGGTATCACACTAAACCGTTTCTTCGCTTTACACGTTATTGCTGTGCCTATCGTGATTTTAGCCTTGGTTGTATTACACATCATTGCTTTGCATGAAGTAGGCTCTAACAACCCAGACGGCGTAGATATTAAGAAACACAAAGATGAAAACGGTGTACCTTTAGATGGTATTCCTTTCCATCCGTACTACACAGTAAAAGATATTGTGGGTGTTGTAGTCTTCTTGTTTGTGTTCTGTGGAATCATCTTCTTCTTCCCTGAAGGCGGTGGCTACTTCCTTGAAAAACCAAACTTTGAACCTGCAAATGGTATGAAAACACCTGAGCATATTGCACCTGTTTGGTACTTCACACCTTTCTATGCGATTTTGCGTGCAGTTCCAGATAAGCTAATGGGCGTTATTGCCATGGGTGGTTCTATTGCATTGCTGTTCGTGTTGCCTTGGTTAGACCGCAGCCCAGTACGCTCAATGCGTTACAAAGGCTGGATGAGCAAACTTTGGTTATGGATTTTCTGTATTTCATTCATAATTCTAGGCGTAATGGGCGTATTGCCACCAACACCTGAATTCACATTGATTTCTCGAATCTGTACTGTTCTTTACTTTGCTTACTTCATTCTGATGCCGTTCTACACCAGAATGGAGAAAACCAAACCGGTTCCAGAAAGGGTGACAGGCTAATGAAAAAGCAAATTGCTACATTAATACTTGCTGCCTTACCTGTTTTCGGTTTTGCAGCTGAGAAAGTAGTTCCACAGTATGAAATGCAGTCTGTAAATATTGATCTTACAGACAAAGAAGCATTACAAGATGGTGCACGTACTTTTGTGAACTACTGTATGGGTTGCCATGGCGCGCAATTCCAACGCTATGAACGCGTAGCAAAAGATATTGGTATTCCTGAAAATCTAATGATGGAAAACCTTGTCTTTACTGGAGCAAAAATTGGAGATCACATGAAATCCAGTATGGCTCCTGCTGATGCAAAAGCTTGGTTTGGTCAGGTTCCACCTGATCTAACCTTGGTTGCACGTGTACGTGGTACAGATTGGTTATATAACTACATGCACTCTTTCTATGAGGATCCAAGTCGTCCTCTAGGTGCAAACAACGTTGTATTCCCTAACGTTGGTATGCCTAACGTACTGGCTGCTTTACAAGGTAGCCAAACTGTAGGTTGTGCCCAGGCTGCTAAGCTAGATGAAAAGGGCAAAAAAGTTTACGACACCTTCGGCCAACTGGTGACAGAAGAGCGTTGTGACCAGTTAGTGATTCCTAAAAAGGGACTATTAACAGAAAGTGAGTTTGATACTAAAGTGAAAAACCTAGTCACTTTCTTAGCTTACTCTGCTGATCCTAATAAATTAGAAAGTCAGCGCATTGGTACTTATGTACTGTTATTCTTGGCCTTCTTCTTCATATTTGCGTATGCATTAAAACGTGAGTACTGGAGAGATGTGCATTAATAGCTTTGCTGCTTGTTAAGTATCAACGCACGCACTCTATTGGGTGCGTGCGTTTTTGTTTTCATGCCGTATAGTCATTAATCATAAGGAGAGATGCTATGGCTGCCCCTAATAAGTTGGGCTGCTACTCTGATCCAACAGACCAATATTCACATCGTGTGCGTTTGGTGTTGGCAGAAAAGGCAGTGATTGCCGAAACTATTGATGTAACAGCAGGTTCTTGCCCACGTGGGCTTGCTGAAGTAAACCCTTATGCTAGCGTGCCAACTTTGGTTGATCGCGATTTAGCACTCTATGATCCAACAGTCATTATGGAGTATTTGGAAGAGCGTTATCCGCATCCTCCATTATTACCTGTCTATCCTGTAGCGCGTGCCAATAGTCGCATGCTAATGCACCGTATTGATCGCGATTGGTGTGTACTCGCTGAGCAAATTTTAGATCCAAAAACCAAAGAAACAGCACGCACTAAAGCACGTAAAGAGCTACGTGAAAGCCTAATTGGTGTGGCGCCTATCTTTGCTGAATTACCTTACTTTATGAGTGAAGAGTTTGGTTTAGTGGACTGCTGTCTATTACCTTTGCTATGGCGTTTACCTATTTTAGGTATTGAGCTACCTAAAACAGCTGCGCCACTATTAGATTATATGGCGCGCAGCTTTGCTCGTGAAACCTTCCAAGCGAGTTTATCAAAAGCAGAAAAATTATTTAGAGTGTGATAATGAAGTCCAGTCGTCCTTATTTAATTCGAGCCTTGTATGAGTGGATTGTAGATAATGATTGCACTCCTCATTTGTTAGTCAATAGTGAGCATCCTAAAGCTCAGGTGCCTCAAACCTATGCTAAAGATGGGCAAATAGTATTGAATGCAGCACCTAGTGCTGTACGTTACATGCATATGGATAATGAAGCTGTTAGCTTTGAGGCTCGTTTTGGTGGCGTACCTTTTACGTTATACGTCCCTACAGCGGCTATTCTGGCTGTTTATGCGCGTGAAAATGGGCAAGGCATGTTCTTTGATCAAGATGAGTTGTTTGATGAAGTTGAGGATGAAGTAGAGCAGACAGCTTTTGAGGTTGTTAGGGAGGTAACGGAAGATGATCCTACACCTGATGATGAACCGCCAAGACCTACAGGTCGTCCGAACCTGCGTGTCGTTAAGTAATAAAAAGCCCAGTTATTGAATCTGAACTGGGCTTTTTGTGCGTTACAGGCTTTACGCTAAGTAGCGGCGTAACTCTAACATGTTGCGTGTTTTATGCTCGTTTTTAACTTGTTTCCATTCGCGGTGCAAAGAGAAACCTAGTTTCTCTGCAATGCGGCAACTCCCAGTATTTTCTTTTTCGACGTTGTAGACTAAAAAACTTGGCTTGAGCTGCTTTTTTGCAAAATCGATTAGTCCGATAATGGCTTCAGTACCTAAGCCTTTACCCTGTGCCTCAGCACATAGCCACAGCCCTAATGAAGCAAGTTCAGAGCTAATGTCATGTAAGCCACAGCAGCCAATAAACTGACCTGTTTGTTTATCGGTCATGGCCAAAGTCAGCTCTTCGCCTTTATGTAATTGGCTGCGGGCGTAATCAATAAAGCCTTGAGTTGCTTCAATGCTTTCAGCTCGATCAAAGGGTAAAAACTCTGTGACCTCTGGTGTTAAAGCATGCCAAATATCTGCTTTTAAGCCTTCGTGCACAGGTATTAAGCGCATCCGCTCAGTTTCAATCACAATATCATCAGTAAAAGTCATTATCGTCAATTCAATCAGAAAAATGGATGATTAATCTACATATTCAAAAACACGCACAATTTTTTGCACGCCAGCGACTTCTTGAACAGCGCTAGTAACACGTGCTGCTTCTGCGCGAGTTAAAATTCCTAGTAAATATACAACGCCATTCTCAGTGAGTATTTTGACTTTCCTTGATGGAACATCACTGGTGGCAACTAAGCGCGCTTTAACCGCTGTGGTTAGGGCAATATCGCTAGCACGGGCACTGGCAGATGAAGGGGCGGCAACCTGTATTTCATTTTGTACGCGTTTAACACCGTTAACGCTTGCTGCTGCTCGCTCTGCTAATGCTTTAAGATCAGCACGAGGTGTTTGTCCTGCTAACAAGGTTACACCATTATAAACAGTGGCAACCACATGTGAGTTGGTGGTGGATAGCTCAGGGCTTGCTTTATAAATGGCACTGCGCACTTCAGGAGCAATAAACTTATCATCAATATTATTGCCAATACTGCGTGATCCGCAGGCAGTTAGTACAAGTGCACTTAAGGTAATAGCAATAAGTTGGCGAATCATTAATCCTCACTCCCAAAAAGTTGGCGGTCAATTAAATCACACAGGCTATGAATCACAACTAAGTGGACTTCCTGAATACGTGCAGTAACTTTTGACGGTACGCGAACTTCAACGTCTGTAGGTAACAAAATACCTGCCATAGCGCCGCCGTCGCGTCCTGTTAGTGCCACAACGTGCATGCCGCGATCATGGGCTGCGTGTATGGCTTGAACTACATTCGCTGAATTACCACTGGTTGAAATGGCTAATAACACATCGCCTTCCTGTCCTAATGCTCGAATTTGTTTAGAAAATACTTCTTCGTAGCTATAGTCATTGGCAATTGAAGTAATAGTGGAGCTGTCTGTGGTTAGTGCAAGAGCAGGTAAAGCAGGGCGTTCGCGCTCAAAGCGGTTGAGTAATTCAGATGAGAAGTGCTGAGCGTCACCAGCAGAACCGCCATTACCACAAGATAGAATTTTCCCCTCACTCAGTAGCGCATTAACCATTAAAAAACTAGCGTGCTCAATAGGTTCAGGTAGCACTTGCATAGCTTTTTGTTTGGTTTCGATACTAGCTTGGAACATTTGTTGAATACGAGACTGCATAATAAGGCCTTTTGATGTTTCCAGAGTTAGACGTCAAAGGCGTCTTTAATCCAGTTGATCTCATGTATATGGGGTGTTTGTGTGGCTTCTACAAGTACCACATCAAAGCGGCAATTGTAATCATTCCAGATTGAGTTTTGCTGTAAAAATGTTTCAGCGGTTGCATTAAGCTTATTCTGCTTACGCTGATCAATACTTTCTAACGCGCCACCAAACTGTTGATTTTTACGAAAACGTACCTCTACAAACACTAATGTTTTTTGGTCACACATAATAAGGTCTATTTCCCCTAGTCGGCATGACCAGTTTTTACTAACTAACTCAAGCCCAGCTTGCTCAAGAAAGGCTAGGGCTTGTTGCTCATATTGTTGACCGCGTTGGCGGGAGTTAGTTGAACTCATTTTCAACCAGTGGGCGAATTTGCCCGTTAACGAAAGCAGCCCATAATAGTTGGCGTTCAATACGCTGGTTAGTTGTTAAGCTTAATGAACCAGATAAGCCTGGGATCTGACTGTTAGGCATCGTTTTTAGTTGAGCTAAGCGACCCGTAAGCTGGTAGGCATCTATGCCCATTGCGTAAAACCGTCCAAGACTGCCTAATGATTGTGGCCATTCACGAATCACACTGTCATATACTGCATTGCTAGTATTGAGTAGCCAGGGCACTTCGCAAAAAATAATGCCATCTAGTTGCTTGATGGTGTCAGCACTGAGGTTGCCTGGATTAATAGCAGAGGTTGCAAAAATAGGGATGTTAATTGATTTTTTTGCCAAGGTTTGTTTTAGCCCAAGAGCATATTGTGTGGGGGCTGCAATAAACACAAAGTTGGCTTGTTCTAACTTGCTACCAAAAGAATCTAACTGGGTGGTAACAGGCATATTACGGGTAATTGCAGTACTGCCTACCACTTGCCCTCCTAAATCGGTAAAGGCTTGTTGGAAGGCTTGCTGAACACGGTTTCCCCAATCACCTTGAGGCGTAACAATAGCTGCTTTTGTGTGTCCGTTGTCCCATGCTAAGCGTGCCGCTCCCTTAGCTTCATCTTCTGCGGCTAATCCATATTGATAAAGTTCAGCTGCATAGCTATTTAGACTATCACTGTAATTTAAAGCTAATGTTGGGATAGGAAGGCTTTGCTTTTGTGTCAGCAGTTTTACTTGCTCTTTCTCCCAAGGGCCTACGACGAACTGAACTTGATCTTTCAGGGCCTGTTGATAAAGCGCATCCATAGAACCTATTTGAGCGCTATCGTAAAGATGTAACTTAGGCACAGTTGTACCTTGTGCGGCTTGTTGATAGTGCGCTGCTAAAAAGCCGTCGCGTATAGCGTCAAATACATATTGGTTATCACCGCGAACGGGTAGCACCAAGGCTATATTTTGGTAGTTTTGTGCTTCTAATGTTAATAAGGTGGCAAGATTTTTAGGTAAATTGCGTGCAGCAGGGTGTTGAGGGTTATTAGCTATCCACTGGCGCAAAGTGGCTTGTTGTAACTCTAGCGTTTGGGGTTGCTGGATTAGTTTTGCCAGTTCAAGCCAGCCAACTAAATCTTGTTCACCTGTTTTAGCTAAAGCAACACTGGGTAGTTTTTCAGCGATAGCCCAAATGGCTTCGTGGTTTTTTTGTGCTTGCTTGCCTGAAAGTAGAGGAGCAATAAATACCCGCTCACGCATTGCTGCAAGTGGCTTATTATTTGCTTGTAGTGTGGAGGCTCGAGCAAGTTGTGCGCGAATTTGCAGCTTTGTTGAAACACTTGAAAGCTGGTCAAACACAGGCTGCTCTATGGCTGTTAAAGCCAATGCTGCTTGTTTATTAGCAACTGCGGCTTCTGCTTGTAAGGTATAAGCAAAAATCTGCTGATTAATAGCTAAGTTAGCAAAATTGATTTTATTCAATATATCTAAAGCTTGCTTAGCTTGCTGTTGTTGATAGGCGAGGTCAGCAGCAGCAAGATACAGCCCATCTGCTTTTTCCCCAGATTTTTGAGAGGCTTGCTCAAATAGTTCAGCAACAGTTGCTTTAGCCGAATAAGAGGGGAAGTCTCCTGTTCCTACCGTGGTTGTGCAAGCGCTTAAAAAACCTACCAGCGCTAAAGCGGATAACAACTGTAAACGACTATTCATGAAACAAAATTCCTAAAATCAGTGTTCTTCAAGTAATTGTACCTAAGCGCAGATATTGGTGCGATATTCTGTTAACGAAACAGGCTACAATATACATTTATTTACTCAAGAGTAGCGTGAAAAACATGCATAAAACAGAAACTACCACAGGCACCTTGTATGTTGTTGCTACCCCTATTGGTAATTTAGAAGATATTACAGCGCGTGCAATCCGAGTGTTATCAGAAGTTGACCTGATAGCGGCAGAAGATACGCGACATTCCACCCGGTTGTTGCAACATTTCTCTATTCGTACGCCTTTAGCGGCCTGCCATGATCATAATGAGCGCGACGAAGGCGGACGTTTTATTTCGCGTTTATTAGCAGGTGATAATGTTGCATTGATTTCTGATGCGGGTACGCCATTAATTTCTGATCCAGGTTTTCATCTAGTTAAGCAAGCGCGACAAGCAGGTATTAAAGTTGTACCTATCCCAGGTGTTTCTGCTGTGATTGCTGCACTCTCAGCCGCTGGTTTACCTTCTGATCGCTTTACTTTTGAAGGTTTTTTACCAGCCAAAAGTGTGGCTAGAAATAGCCGTTTAGAGTTATTGCGTGAAGAAACAAGGACGATGATTTTCTATGAGGCACCACACAGATTATTAGAAAGTGTTGCTGCAATGCGCGATGTATTTGGCGCCCAGCGTTTGGCTGTTTTAGCTCGTGAGCTAACAAAAACCTTTGAAACCATTAAAGCTTTGCCTTTGGCTCAGTTGCATGACTGGATTTCTCAGGATAGCGATCAGCAGAGAGGCGAGTGCGTTATTTTAATTTCCGGTTTTGAGCAAGAACATAGTGTAGATGTTGATCTTAAATCACAACAGATAATGCAGTTACTGATGGCTGAGCTGCCAGTAAAAAAAGCCGCTGCATTAGCAGCAAACATAACCGGCTTGCGTAAAAACGTGCTGTATCAGTGGGCATTAGATAATAAAAAGCCTGAATAAGTATTCAGGCTTTTTTACTTAGATAGCTATCTTAAAACGAATAGCCTACGCCAATATCGAAGATATTAAGATTTTTATCTTTAAAGCCATTGCTAGATTTAGCGCCTTCGTAGCTAATATCAACTGACCAATTAGGTATTGGTGTAATTTGAACACCTAAGTCATAAGTAAATGCGTTTTTAGTAGCGCTTCCTTTGATTCTACCTTCATCAGTGTAAACTGGATTACCGTTTATATCATCGTCGTCATAATTAATCTAAGCCATGCTTTCACTGCTTTTTGTGTGTGACCAACCTACTAAGGGGTAAAGGTTGAACATATCATTCACTTTGTATGAAAGGTCCAGCGAGTAAAGACATATATTTGGTATCACGTTTACCATTCGTAAATATATCGCCATCCAGCGCCTCAACAAAGCTGATATTGCTTTTGTCACCTTTTAAATAATTCAAAGAAGCTAGTACGCCAAGTTGGTCATCAAACATATAGTTATATTTAAAGTTAATACCTTTTAGCTTATCGCCACTGGAAACTTTACCCTAAGCATATCCAATAGATAATGTGTTTTGCCCAGCAAAAGCTGGTGCTGCTATAACAGAAGACAGAATCAATGTGGCAAGTAGTGTTTTTTCATTCCAAAATCCTTCTTGAACGTAAGAACTTTATTCTATAACGCTAGCCGATAAAGGTGAGGGAGTTATTATCACTTTATTTGAACTTGTTACTGTATATGACAAAGATCAAAGTAAGCTGTTAGCTTACTTTGATCTTGCGTTCTAGCAATACACCGCTTTCCATGTGATCTGTCCAAGGAAACTGATCAAATAGCGCACAGGCTGTAATTTCATGGGTATCAGCCAGTTGCGCAATATTCTGAGCAAGTGTTTCAGGGTTGCAGGAAATATATAAAATGCGATCAAAACGGCGTGTGAGCTCACAGGTATCTGGATCCATTCCAGCTCTTGGAGGATCAACAAAAACTGTACCAAATTGATAGCTGTCTAAATCAATATTGGCAAGACGTCGGAACGGGCGAACTTTATTAAGTGCTTGTGTGAGCTCTTCAGCAGATAAGCGCACTAAACGAATATTATTGATATTGTTATCTTCAAGATTAGCTAAAGCAGCATTTACTGAGCTTTTGCTGATTTCTGTGGCAAGCACTTGGCGTACTTGAGTTGAAAAGGGAAGGGTAAAATTACCATTCCCACAGTAGAGTTCTAGTAAGTCGTCAGTGCGCTGCCCTAATGCTTGGCATGCCCAATGTAGCATTTTCTGGTTGACTTCAGCGTTAGGTTGGCTAAATGCGCCCTCAGGTTGACGGTAGCTAAAAACACGTTGGTTTACGCTCAGTTTTTCCACTACATAGTCTTTACCAATAACAACACGCTTACCTCGTGAGCGACCAATAATGCTAATGCCAAGTTCTTTAGCTAATTGTTCGGCAGCTAGTTTCCATTCTTCATTAATAGGTACGTGGTAGCACAGAGTGACTAAGGCTTGATTGGATAGTGTTGTTAAAAACTCTACCTGAAATAAACGATTACTTAAAATTGAGCTTTTTTGCCATGCCGTTTTAAGCTTTGGCATAAGCTCATTGATCAGTTCGCTGGCAATAGGAAAGTTATCGAGCAAAATAGGCTGATTCTTTGTGCCTTTTTCAAACATGGCATAATCACGCTGCTCACCATTGACCCATAAACGAAACTCGGTACGCATACGATAATGTGTTAAAGGGGATACATAAACACTTGGCGTAATGTCTGTAAATGGGGTTAATAATGATTTTAGACGAGCAACCTTTTGCGCTAACTGCTGGTTATAAGCTATTTCTGAAAAATCAGTAGGCAACATTAAGCAAAAAATCCTAGTTTTATTACAAAAAGAAGAGAGAGCACCCACATAGCAAGGCTTAGATCCCGCCAGCGTCCACTAATAAGTTTAATGGCAGTCCAGCTAATAAAGCCAAAAGCAATACCGTTAGCGATAGAAAAGGTTAATGGCATAGACAGGGTGGCTGTCACAACGGGAGCAGCGACTGTTAAATCTTCCCAATCAATTTGGGCTAAGCCAGAGGTCATTAATACTGCAACAAAAAACAGCGCTGGGGCAGTAGCATAAATAGGGATCATCTGTGCAAGAGGCGAAATAAATAAGCACAATAAAAACAGCAAGCCAACAATGCAGGCAGTTAAACCAGTACGACCACCTACTGTAATACCTGCGGTTGATTCAACATAACTGGTGGTGGTTGATGTACCTAGTACAGCGCCTGCCATAGTGGCAGTACTGTCAGCCAAGAGCGCGCGGCCTAGACGCGGCATATTGCCATTTTTATCCAGTAATCCCCCTTTTTGGGTAACACCAATTAGGGTGCCTGATGTATCAAACAGGTCGACAAATAAGAAGGCAAAAATAACGCTAACTAAGCCAATATCAAGAGCGCCTTTAATATCAAGCTCCATAATGGTTGGCATAATGCTTGGCGGTAGGCTAAAGACGCCATGGTATTGAGTGTCGCCCAAGGTAACTGCAATGGCCGTAATCACAAAAATACTAATCAATACCGCGCCTGTTACTTTGCGGTAAGACAGTGCAACTATCATGAAAAAACCTAGCGCAGCCAGAATTGGGCCGTGCTTACTAAGGTCGCCTAAACCAACCATTGTATCGGGGTTTGAAACAACTATGCCGGCTTTTTGTAAAGCGATAAGCCCAAGAAAAAGACCTATACCAGCAGTAATAGATAAGCGTAGCGGCATAGGGATACTGTTAATAACCCATTCGCGGATTTTAAATAAAGAAAGAAAGAGGAAAATAACACCCGAAAGAAACACAGCACCTAATGCCACTTGCCATGTATAGCCCATTTGCCCAACAACGGTATAGGTAAAGAAGGCATTTAACCCCATACCAGGTGCGAGCGCGATAGGGTAATTAGCAATTAAGCCCATAATAAAGCAACCAATAGCGGCAGCAAGACAGGTCGCAACAAATACTGAGCCGTAATCCATACCTATGCTCGACAACATTTTAGGGTTGACGAACAAGATATAAGCCATAGTTAAAAATGTAGTGATGCCAGCAATAACTTCTGTTTTTACACTAGTGTTATTGGCTTTTAGGTGGAAGAGTTTTTCCAGCATGCTAGCTCCGCGAAGGATGTTGCCCTATAAAAAAGGGGGCAAATAATAGCAGACATTACTCAGAATCGTTAGCCTGAGACAAGAAGCAGAGGCGAGCTCAAGACTAGCGGTTAATGAAGCAACATAAACTGAGTAGATACTCTACAAATTTGCACTGGCTATGCTAAGCTGCGCGACCTCAATACTTGTGAGATATAGGTAACATGAGTTCTACAGATAATCCGTTATTTAAAGTTATTTTTGTCAATCAAGGCCAAGTGTACGAAATTTTTGCTAAAGCTATTTACCAAAGTGATCTTTGGGGATTCCTAGAAGTGGAAGAGCTTGTTTTTGGCGAACGTACACAGGTAGTAGTTGATCCTAGTGAGGAAAAATTAAAGGCACAATTTGATGGCGTAGTGCGCACTTATGTACCTTTGCATTCAATAGTGCGTATTGATGAAGTAGAGCGCCTTGGTGTAGCGCGGATTAGCGATGCCGCAGGTGGCAATGTAATGCCTTTTCCTATGCCAGTTCCTCCGAGCAAGTCTTAGGCTTGCTCAGCTACCTCACTACTTAACTCATCTAAAATTTCAGCTTTACCTTTAAATGCGCGCGCAAAAATATCACGGTTTTTTGCCATATAGATGCCAAGGTCTTCGGCATTTTGCTCGCTTAAATCAGGGGTGACTTTTTGTAGGATATCAGCTAAGCGCTCGGCTAATTCGAGCATTTTATCGTGCTGATCAGCTAACGCTTTGTCCATAAATAAAGTCTCCGGATCACGTGAGCTACGGTATAGGGTTTCAACGGCCATAGTAATCACTCTGGTATCTGTTTTTATATACAGTACTTCTTGTTGCGATATAAGTCAAAAGTTAATTGCCTAATTGGTGATAGGATGGCAAAAATTTCCAAGGTAGGTTTAGGTAATGAAATTAAAATTAGGACTCAGTGTGGCTATTTTTAGCCTGTTGTCTACGAGTATGTGGGCTGCTTGCCCGTTAAAGGTGCAGGCTAAAGAGCCAGAAAAAACTGCACGTTATTTTTTTGTTTGTAAAGAGGGTGACCAAATCACCTTATCAGACACGCCGACTAAGTGTTATAGCAGTGTTACACATATTAATGACCTGACCAGTAGCGATTTCAATAAGGAGCTAGTGGTAGTGCAGCCGTCGCCTGGTGCGGCATGTAATAAAGGGTCAATAAAAGTAGATATGCAACATAGAGCTAATCGTTTGCAATATTTAGAAGATCGCTTAATGCAGTTACTGGAAAAGCCTTCAGTTTCCAAAAGAGATAATACGACTATGTCTCAGGTAAAATATGAAAAAGAAATAGCTGATTTTTATAAGCAGAAAGAACAACTACTAGCGCAATTTAATACACATAAAGCAGGAATTTTAACCGCAGAGTGTGAAAGTAAATCTGCAGAGGCTATTCATCACATTTTTGACAATCAATTTATGAAGGCGGAACGTTTGAGTAATCGCGATAAAATAGCCAAGGCTAGAGCCTTGTTGGAAATTGAAATAGAGCGTAACAAAGTACTATATGGCGAACTCAATAGACTAATTGCAACCCCATAGTTTTGTATGTCGAGCTTTATTGATAAAAGCGCTTATTATTTTGATATACGCACATGCCTTTACCGAGGCGAAGCGATCTGGCTGTGCTGTCCACAGTGTGAGCAGCTAGCTAAACTCTATAAGCGGGATAACAGTTTTTATGTTAGCTGTGATCATTGTGCATGGATTAATAGCTATCAAAGGCAATGTCTTTATGACACTTACTCACAAGGGCAGTGCGGCCATTGTGGGCGTTACTTTAATGTGCCTATTGCAGCTAAAAACGCTTGTTTTAATAAGTATAATGTTAGTTGCCCCCATTGTAATCAAAAGGTACAAGGGCAGGTTAAGGTGAATGCAACTTATTGGAGCTATCGGCAACAAGCCAAGCGAGAAGGATGTGATCCTTTCTTTAATTTACCGTTTTATTTATGCGTCGAGCTAGCGCCTAAGCAGCTAATCTGGGCACTTAACCCTCAACACTTAAGGTATTTACAAGCCTATGTTGCGGCAGATTTACGGCAAAAGCCAAATGAGGGCATGTGTCGTAGCGCTAGTCATAGCTTACCTATTTACCTTAAAGTAGGTAAAAATCGCCAGCGCGTGCTAACTAAGCTAAAACAGTTACAGGCTAAGATTTTATACACTACAAATAAGGTATAGATGCTGCTAACACTTGGGTGCAGGGTTAGCAGCGCCTGAAGTCAGCTATTTTTTAGAGGGGTACTGGGCTTTAGGCTCTTTGACTAGTTTAGGATCAGTTTCGCGGATGCGTTCTAAATCTTTGCCAGGGTAGTCTAATTGCGTTAGAAAATAGCGAATACAGTTTAAACGTGCGCGTTTTTTATCATCTGATTTAATAATAGTCCATGGGCAATCTGTGGTGTGGGTATGAAAGAACATAGCATCTTTTGCTTCTGTGTAGTCATCCCAACGATCGAGTGATTGAACATCAACAGGCGATAATTTCCAGCGTTTTAATGGATCTGTCTGACGTGAGCTAAAACGACGTAGTTGCTCTTGTCGACTTACAGAGAACCAGAATTTAAATAAAATAGTGCCTGATTTAACCAGCATACGCTCAAACTCAGGCGCTTGCTGCATAAATTCCAGATATTGGTCTTCATTACAAAAGCCCATTACTCGTTCTACACCAGCACGGTTATACCATGAGCGGTCAAAGAAGGTGATTTCACCGGATGTAGGTAATTGCTGGACATAGCGCTGAAAATACCACTGGCCTTGCTCTTTTGGTGTGGGTTTGTCTAGCGCAACAACACGAGCTCCACGAGGGTTAAGGTGTTCCATAAAACGCTTAATAGTTCCCCCTTTACCCGCCGCATCTCGCCCTTCGAATAAGCAAACAATGCGTTGATTGGTTTCTTTAACCCACTTTTGTACTTTTAGTAGTTCAATTTGCAAAATACGTTTTTCACGCTCATAAACTGAGCGTTTCATGCGTTTAGGGTAAGGGTAGGACTTAGATAAAGGCTCGTCGTCGTTATTTTCGGCCAGTAGCTCGGCAGGCAAGCTAATGTGCTCTTCTTCACCTGGACCTGTATGCACTTGCTCTGTAATAGTAGGCACGGTCTCAAGTTCAGTTGTGTCATTGGAAGCAGGAGTGCTGGTATGTTCAGTATTTTTTTTAGCTTGTTTTTTATCTTCTGAATGATTACCCATATTGGTCTCATGCTCCATTAAGAAAGATTGGGTTAGTAAGTATAGTTAAAGAAATTGTAGGGTAGCTGTGGAAGATCAGTGTCTCAACAAGAAACTAAGGAGCCATCTAGCTAAATTGTATTTTTTTATGACTTTGAGAGTTAGTGCTTACTTCATGTGTTAGGTGGATGTAGTTCTAACCGGTATATTTCCTCTAAAGAGGAAAATAGAGCACTAGCATTGTACAAACATAAAGAAATAGAACGCACGTTTAACGTTAAAGTTTGAGTATTTAAATAGTTACGATAAGCCAGCAATTGATCTTGACAAAGCGGTAATTTATAAAGCCCTAGCGTAATATGAGGAATGTAAGCTTGAAAACGAACTTCAGAAGCGCTTGATAAAGTTTCCCGCAATAATTTAAGTTCTGCGCTTGCATCAACTTGTAAAAACGCTGCGCTAGCAAAGCTATCTAAGCCCGTAACTATTAGGCTAAATGGGGCAAGCTTTAGTTGTTCTAAGTCGTTTATTTGACGTTGTAAACAGCTTATTGAGATATCATCGTTATAACTGGCCTCTAAGCCAATAAAACCATTTATAAATAGGCTAATATGCAGCTGGCGTTGAGTTTGGCTATGCAATGCTGGGTGCAGTAGCTGTTGGGCTAGTTTAGCCCGCTGTACTATGTCTTCTTGGTCGATCAAAATACACCAAACACAGTAGTATTTACGGCCTTTATGCCATTCTGCATAATCACGATTTAAGCAACACTCTGTTTGCTTAAATTGCTTTAGTTGTAGGTTGGTTTGGTTCATGTAATGGGGCCAGTAAATTCTCAATATCTTGCGCATCTAGCGTGGCCTTATTACTGGCGCCTTGCACCAGTACGCTTTGTGAGAGGGCGGCTTTACGCTGTTGCAACTGCTGAATTTTCTCTTCAACACTGCCTCGTGCAATCAGTTTATAGATATCCACAGCTTTATCTTGCCCAATACGGTAAGCGCGGTCACTGGCTTGGTTTTCTGCTGCTGGGTTCCACCAAGGATCAATATGAATCACGGCATCAGCAGCCGTTAGGTTCAGACCAACACCGCCAGCTTTAAGGCTAATTAAAAAGACAGGTACTTGCCCGCTTTGAAAAAGCTCAACAGGTGTAGTGCGATCTACAGTGCTTCCTGTTAATTGAGTGTAATTAATGCCTTGTGCCGCCAGTACTTGCTCAATAAGGCTAAGCATTTGGGTAAATTGCGAAAAAATTAAAATTTGGCGGCGCTCTTTACGTAATCGTACGACCAGTTTTAATAAGGCTTGTAGTTTGGCAGAGTCGGCGAAGCTCGCTGTAGTTTCGGGATCAACTAAGCGTAAATCACAGCATACTTGGCGTAGGCGCAATAAGGCTTCTAAGATAGTGATATGGCTGCGGGCCAAGCCCATATTTTGAATTTCTGCGCGAACTTTCTTATCCATAGCTAAACGCAGCGTTTCGTAACGATCGCGCTGTAAATCAGTTAACTCAACGCGAATAATATGTTCAGTTTTGCCTAGTAGTTCTGGGGCAACCTGTTCTTTAGTGCGTCTTAAAATAAAAGGTTTTAAGCGCCCTGTGAGATGCTGCAAACGTTCTTCATCGGCATTATTTTCAATAGGGAAACGGTATTGTTGATTAAAGGTTTTTTGATCGCCTAGCCAGTGCGGTTGTACAAAGTTAAATAACGACCAAAGTTCTCCTAAATTATTTTCAATAGGTGTGCCTGTTAAAGCAATACGTTGTTTTGCTGTGAAATCGCGTAATGCTAAAGCGCCTTTGCTACGTGGGTTTTTAATATTTTGTGCCTCATCGAGCACAATTAGATGCCAAGCTTGAGCTTCTAAAATAGCTTGATCACGTGAAAGCAAGGAGTAGGTGGTTACTACAATATCCTGCTCTGCTAGCTGGTTATAAGCTTGGGCGCGCTCTTGCCCATGTAGAATCAGTAAGCGCAAGCTAGGAGTAAAGCGTGCGGTTTCTTTACGCCAATTACTGAGTAAACTTGTAGGAACTACAATAAGCGCAGGTAGCCTAAGTTTGCCTTGCTGCTTTTCAGACAGAATATGAGTTAATAATTGTAAGGTTTTACCTAGCCCCATATCGTCAGCTAACACCCCCCCCATGCCTAAGCGCATTAAATTCTGTAACCAATAGAATCCCTGGAGTTGATAAGGGCGCAAGTCAGCTTGTAAGTCGTCAGGAACTTGAACTTCATGTTGCGTAAGGTTCTGTAAGTCTTGCGCAAGCTGTCTTAGATGTAAATCGCCATGCCAAATGATACCGCTTCGCTGATCAAACTCATTGAGTTTAATTGCATCGGCATGGCTTAAACGTAATTTATCGTTATCAGCACTACCATGCTCGGCATAAAGATTAGCGAGTGTTTGGAGTAATGGGCGGATTCGCCCATAGGGTAAAGCTAGTCGTTGTTGGTTAGGCAGATTAACAATAAGAGCGTCATTATCTTGTTTTTGAAATAAAAAATCTGTTTTTAACAAAGCGGGAGTTTGCTTGATACATTGCAGCAAAATAGGCAGTAAGCTGATATTTTGCCCATCTACCTCTATACCCATTTCTAAGTCAAACCATTGATGGCTTGGGTCTTCATTTAAGCGAATATGCCATTGCTGTATTTGGCGTAAGTTAAAATAAAAATTTTCTTGTTGATGAATTTGCCAGCCCTGGGCGCGTAATTCATTTAGGTGTTGATGAGTAAACTGTAACCAAAGCCGCTCAGACGCCAGTTCAAAAGGTTCACCAGCTTCCTCTGGTAAGGCTTCGCTGCGTCGTAATGCAACTTTAAAACCTAGATTAAGCAGCTGTTGGCGTAGGTGTTGTTCTGCTGCCGTATCACGTTGGAAATTTATAGCTTGCGTTTGGTTATGGTATTCCTGCCAGTTTTGTTGTGCGCGCAAAGGCACCAGATGGCCTTCATAACTAAAACGTAAAGCCGCACGATGTTGCCATTGCTCACGAACTTTATTACTGCGATTATCAAAGACTAAGCGCTGAGCGCTGCCTAGGTGCAATACAGCCGTTGGCCTGCCACTAACCTTTTGAGTTAAAGAAGCTTCGGTTAATTTAATTTCACCATAGGCTTTATGTGCGGCTAGCAGTGCTGAAACAATGTGTTTGCAATTATAAGACACAGGGCAGGTGCAGCGACCATCCACATCAAACTGTTGTTGGTCATTTAGCTCAAGTTGAATTGTTTGCTGATAGGGTATTTCTTGTGAACCATCGCAGCAAGCTTGTATTTTGCAGCCATTGACTTGTAATAGGCGACTTTTGTTTTGCTCAGCGTATTTCTTACCACGAATAAAAGTCGCAGTAGAAAATGCATGACGCCAAAGTGCGGGACGTAATGATGTAATACTCAAAGCTCAAACCCAAAAAGACTTTTTACAAACAATTTGCCATTCTCTCATACTAGCAATCATTATCTAGCTTGAACATCTTCCCCTTTAGTTGAGTTAAAGAATGACTTTGTTAGCAAAAATTGCATTAATTCAGCTTTCTAGTACAAATTGTATTGAGCAGAATTTAGAAAAAGCAGAAAAAATGCTGAAACAAGCGGCTGATCAGCAGGTGCAGCTTGTAGTACTACCAGAAAACTTTGCAGCACTAGGGCACGAAAACGTCTTTAAACTTGCACAATCAGAGTGGCAAGGTGACGGTGTTATTCGGCGTTGGCTAAGTGCACAAGCTAAAAAGTTACAAATAGAAATTGTGGCAGGCAGTCTGCCGTTGTTAAGAGAAGCTCAGGATACTAAACCCTATGCATCTAGCTTACTGATTAATACACAAGGTCAAGAAGTAGCACGTTATGACAAGCTTCATCTGTTTGATGCAGCAGTTTCTGATAAACAACAAGAATATTTGGAGTCCAAACACTATGCAGCAGGTCAAAATTTAGTGGTGGCGAACACCCAAGTAGGACAGTTGGGCATGAGTATTTGTTATGATTTACGTTTTGCACTGCAATTTCAGGCATTACGTGAAGCAGGAGCGCAGTTTATTAGTGTTCCTTCGGCATTTACTGTGCCAACAGGACAAGCGCATTGGCAGGTTTTATTGCAGGCAAGGGCTATTGAGACTCAATGTTTTATCCTTGCTGCAAACCAAACTGGGCAGCACAGCGCAACTCGTGCTAGTTTTGGACATTCAATGATTGTTAGCCCTTGGGGAGAAATTCTCAGCCAAGCAGGTACAGAAGAAGCTATCCTAACGGCTGAGTGTGATTTGGCTTATTTACAACAAGTACGTGAAAAAATGCCAGTGCTAACGCATCAACGTTTTGCTTTAACAGGCTTAAATTCAAGCCAAAATGAGGAGTTTTAATGACAGAGTGCCTAACGCAGGTAAGTGAGCAACTGTTAGCTGTAAATGGATTAAGCCTTGAACAGCTTAATCCTATTTTGGCCCAGTTAGCAGGACCTGGTATTGATGCCGCTGATCTCTATTTTCAGCGCCGCCTAAGCGAAGCCTGGGTATTAGAAGACGGCATTGTTAAAGAAGGTAGCTTTAATTTAGATCAAGGCGTTGGTGTGCGCGCCCAAACAGGCGAGAAAACAGGTTTTGCGTACAGCAATAATATTAATCAAAGTGCGTTATTACAGGCTGCAACGGCCGCACGCAGTATTTCCCAAGCCGGCCAGCAAGGCAAGGTACAGGTATTTAGTGCGGTTGAAGCCAATGCGCTGTATCCAGCGACTAATCCCGTTGATGTTATGAGTCGTGAAGATAAAGTGGCTTTGCTCAAGCAAGTTGACTTAGCAACGCGTGCCTTAGATCCACGTATTGTACAAGTAAGTCTTAGCCTAGTGGGCTCATGGGAACATATCTTAGTAGCCGCAATGGATGGCAGCTTGGCTGCAGATATTCGCCCACAAATTCGCTTTAATGTCAGTGTGATTGTTGAGCAAAATGGACGACGTGAACGTGGTAGCTCAGGCGGAGGTGGACGGCGTGATTATAGCTACTTTTTAGAGCATGATCGTGTCATGAGTTATGCCCGTGAAGCCGTGCGCCAAGCCTTAGTCAATCTAGAAGCTATTGATGCGCCGGCAGGCACGTTGCCCGTGGTTTTGGGTCCAGGTTGGAGTGGCGTTTTACTGCATGAAGCAGTAGGTCATGGGCTTGAAGGTGATTTTAACCGCAAAGGCAGCTCCGCCTACAGTGGACGCATTGGCGAACAGGTTGCTTCAACGCTTTGTACTATTGTCGATGATGGTACTTTGGAGCATCGCCGTGGTTCCTTATCAATTGATGATGAAGGCACTGCAACACAATGCACTACGCTGATTGAAAAAGGTATTTTGCGCGGCTATATGCAAGATAAAACTAACGCACGCCTAATGGGCCTAGCCAGTACTGGCAATGGTCGTCGAGAATCCTATGCGCATTTGCCTATGCCCCGCATGACCAATACTTATATGCTGGCAGGCCAAAGCGATCCAGAGGAAATTATCCGCTCTGTTAAAAAAGGCTTGTACTGTGCCAGTCTAGGTGGTGGCCAAGTCGATATTACCAGTGGCAAATTTGTCTTCTCTACCAGCGAAGCTTACTTAATAGAAAATGGCAAAATTACAGCACCTGTTAAAGGCGCAACACTGATAGGAAACGGACCGGAAGCTATGGCTCAAGTATCTATGGTAGGTCATGACTTACAGCTCGATCCAGGTATAGGCATGTGTGGTAAAGCAGGGCAGTCTGTGCCTGTTGGTGTAGGTCAGCCTACATTGAAGCTAGATGCCATTACAGTGGGCGGTACCGCTCAATAAAAAGCTCGCTAAGGCGAGCTTTAAAAACGTTATTTTAAACCACGTTGAACTTCATCGAGTTCGCGAATGTATTTGAAGATTTTACGCGCTGCTGTAGGCGCTTTGTTTTGTTTTAGCTCATGTTGAGCATGGCGAATTAAGCTGCGTAGATGTTGGATATCGGTTTCTGAGTAAAGTGCAACAAAAGCATTTAATGCCTCATCGCCTTGCTCAATTAAACGATCACGCCAGCGCTCAAGATTATGAAAACGTTCATTGTACTCACGGCTATTAGTATCCGCCAAACGTACAGGTTGCATAATAGTTTCTAAATCGTGACCGCGCAGTAGCTTGCCTAAGTATTGCTTATGGCGTTTGCGGGCAATAGGGCTGGTGTGTTTGGCCGTATCATCTAAGGCTTTACGTAGCATATTGCTAAGTGGAAGTTTATCTAAAAGCTCTGGTTTCATAGCCGATAAACGTAGACCTAGCTCTTGTAACTCAAGCATTTCGCGTTTTACTTGCGATTTGCTTTTTTCTTCAAATTCATCGTCGATGATGTCAGACA
This sequence comes from Pseudomonas sp. F1_0610, assembly GCF_047470865.1. Lineage (NCBI taxonomy): Bacteria > Pseudomonadati > Pseudomonadota > Gammaproteobacteria > Pseudomonadales > Pseudomonadaceae > Pseudomonas > Pseudomonas sp. F1_0610. The sequence continues at coordinate 6,559 of NZ_JAZDRH010000002.1, read as the reverse complement.
TGGAAAATACCTAGCAATTTTGTCGCCATCATAACAGAGCTTGCTAGTGTGACAAAAACAAGCTTTGGAGTTTAATTATGCATGAAGTACAAACAGTGGGGCCGCAAGCCTTATTAGGCTTACAAACTAAAGTTCAAGAAGTTCTTGATCAGGCAAAAAAACAAGGGGCAAGTGCCTGCGAGGTGTCTGTCTCTCTTAGTCAAGGATTATCTACAAGTGTACGCCAAGGCGAAGTAGAAACCGTTGAGTTTAATCGCGATCAAGGTTTTGGGATCACCCTATATGATGGACGGCGTAAAGGCTCGGCTAGCACTAGCAGTACTGATGCGCAAGCCATTAAAGAGACAGTGGCCGCCGCTCTAGCTATTGCGCGTCATGCGTCTGAGGATGAGTATTCTGGTTTGGCAGATGCTAGCCTTATGGCAACGCAATTTCCTGAGTTGGACTTATGGCATCCATGGAATATTTCACCAGAGCAGGCTATTGAACAAGCACAGCTTTGTGAGCAGGCGGCTTTGGCATTTGATGCCCGTATTAGCAACAGCGAAGGAGCCAGCTTAAATAGCCATTCAAGCTGTGCAGTCTATGGTAACAGCCATGGTTTAATTGCAGGACAAGCAGGTACACAACATAGCTTAAGCTGTGTGGTTATTGCTCAGCAACAAGGGCAGATGCAGCGTGATTATTGGTATGATTATGCACGCGATGCGGCCCAACTAATGAGTCCTCAACGTATTGGGCAGCAGGCAGCGCAACGAACAGTGGCGCGCTTAGGTGCGCGTCCTGTTACCACCTGCAAAGCACCAGTTATGTTTTCAGCTAACGTAGCGGCAGGCTTGTTTGGCCATTTTCTACAAGCTATTTCAGGTGGTAGCCTGTATCGCAAGTCCTCCTTTTTGTTGGATGCGCTTGGACAGTCACTATTTCCGCAGTGGTTAAGTTTATATGAACGACCTCAATTAATCGGTGGATTATCAAGCTGCGCCTTTGATGGTGATGGTCTGGCAACCTACGATAAAGATTTTATCGAAAAAGGGCAGTTAGTAAACTACATGCTCAGCACTTATTCTGGACGCAAACTAGGTATGCCAAGCACCGCTAACGCTGGCGGCGCACGCAATCTTTTTGTTACTCATGGTGAGCTTGATCAAACCCAGATTATCAAGAAAATGGGCCGTGGATTATTAGTCACAGAGTTAATGGGGCAGGGAATTAACATGGTAACAGGTGACTACTCAAGAGGAGCTTCTGGTTTTTGGGTCGAGAATGGGGAAATTCAATTTCCTGTAGAAGAAGTTACCATTGCAGGTAATTTGCGTGATATGTTTAAATCTATTGTTGATGTTGGCTGTGATCTAGAGCGACGCTCCTCAGTTTGTACTGGATCTGTATTGCTAGAGCAGATGATGATTGCTGGACGAGATTAAGCCAGTCGATAAAAAGTGTATTTCGCAAGCGAATAGCGCTTAGTGAATAAAACTGAAATAAAATTGCCGAAATAGCGTAAAATTTGTAATTTTTAACTATAAAAATACAGGTTTTGCGCTATTTTTCTTTGTGTTTTGCGTTAAATATAGAATTTTTAAGCTTTTTTTTCTTGACTTGTAGGCGCTTAATAATAACAATCAGACCTTCACTGTGATGCAGCTTCACAAAGGCTCTCGCAGTAGTTCGAAAAATGGTGCGTACCCGCGCCGCCCGCTAGGCCCTTCTCGCGTTACCTCGCACTGGGTTAGGGAAGCACAGTTAGCTCCCGCTACTGCGTTGTTCAGAACAAGAGGCTAAGTTGCCGGCGACCACAGTCGCTCATAATTTGAACTAGCAGTAACCTAAACAGATTGCTTGATGAGCAATATTCTGGCGTTTTAGAGGTGTGAACAGTGGAACTTTTATCAGGCGCGGAAATGGTAATCCGCTCGCTGCGCGATCAAGGCGTTAAATATATCTACGGTTATCCCGGCGGGGCCGTATTACATATCTATGATGCTCTATTTAAAGAGCCAGAGATTACGCACGTCCTCGTCCGTCATGAGCAAGCAGCCACGCATATGGCTGATGGCTATGCTCGTGCAACCGGTAAAGCGGGAGTCGTATTCGTTACTTCAGGTCCAGGTGCAACCAATGCTATTACAGGCATTGCAACGGCCTTTATGGACTCTATTCCGATGGTGGTGATTTCTGGGCAGGTCCCTTCACACCTTGTAGGTAGCGATGCATTCCAAGAAACAGACATGATTGGTATTTCACGTCCAATTGTGAAACATAGTTTTATTGTTAAAGACCCTGCTGAAATTCCAGAAGTTATTAAGAAAGCTTTTTACATTGCCGAATCAGGTCGTCCTGGCCCAGTAGTGATTGATGTTCCTAAGGATATGACGAATCCCGTTAATAAATATCCTTATGAGTATCCAAGCAAAGTAAAAATGCGTTCTTATTCGCCGCCCACGCGTGGGCATTCAGGGCAAATTCGCAAAGCGGTTGAGCTCTTAATCGCTGCTAAACGCCCTGTGTTGTACTCAGGTGGCGGTGTAATTATGGGGGGAGCAGCCGAGCCTTTAACGCAAATAGCTAAACTACTTAATTTGCCTGTAACCAATACCTTAATGGGCTTGGGTGGATATCCTGGCGATGATCGTCAGTTTTTAGGTATGTTAGGTATGCATGGCAGTTATCAGGCTAACGTCACTATGCATCATAGTGATGTGGTTTTTGCCGTGGGCGCCCGTTTTGATGATCGTGTGATCAATGGTGCTACCAAATTCTGCCCGAATGCGAAAATTATTCATATTGATATTGACCCTGCTTCGATTTCAAAAACCATCAAGGCCGACATTCCTATTGTAGGGCCTGTGCATAACGTGCTAACAGAAATGCTATCAGTAGTTAAAGAAGAAGCTGATAAGCAAAATAAAGACGCTATTGCTAGTTGGTGGAAGCAAATTGAAGAGTGGCGCGGTAACCGCAAAATGTTCCCTTATAACGAAGGGGATGGCGTGGTTATTAAGCCGCAAAAAGCTGTTGAAGTATTATGTGAAGTTACTAAAGGTAATGCTTTTGTTACTTCAGATGTTGGTCAACACCAAATGTTTGCTGCCCAATATTACCGTTTTAACAAGCCTAACCGTTGGATTAACTCAGGTGGCTTAGGCACTATGGGATTTGGGTTTCCAGCAGCAATGGGTGTGAAGCTTAACTTCCCTGACGATGACGTAGCCTGTGTTACCGGTGAAGGTAGTATCCAGATGAATATTCAGGAACTATCAACCTGTTTGCAGTATGGTCTGCCAGTGAAGATTATTAACTTGAACAACGGCGTACTAGGCATGGTTCGTCAATGGCAAGACATGAATTATGGTGGTCGACATTCACAGTCGTATATGGAATCGTTACCAGATTTCATGCGTTTGGTGGAAGCCTATGGTCATGTGGGAATTAAGGTCACTAAATTAGAAGACTTAAAACCTGCAATGGAAAAAGCTTTTGCAATGAAAGACCGTTTGGTGTTCTTAGACATTCAGGTTGACACTAGTGAGCATGTGTATCCAATGCAAATTAGTGGTGGCGCCATGCGCGACATGTGGCTGAGCAAAACGGAGCGTACCTAACCATGAGACATATTATTTCTTTGTTGATGGAAAACGAGCCGGGCGCATTGTCTCGAGTTGTAGGTTTGTTTTCTCAGCGCAACTATAACATTGAAAGCTTAACCGTAGCGGCGACAGAAGATCCAACGTTATCACGTTTGACGTTGACTACTATTGGCCGTGAAGAAGTGATTGAGCAAATCACGAAAAACCTTAATAAATTAATTGAGGTGGTTAAGTTAGTTGATTTGTCAGAAAGTGCTCACGTTGAACGTGAGCTTATGCTGATCAAAATTAAAGCAAATGGCTCACAGCGTGCAGAGATTAAGCGAACAGCGGATATCTTTCGTGGGCAAATTGTTGACGTGACACCAAGCGTTTATACCGTACAGTTAACAGGTACATCGGACAAACTTGATAGCTTTATCCAAGCCATTGGAGCAGCTTCAGTGGTTGAGGTTGTACGTAGTGGTGTAACAGGTATTGCGCGCGGCGATAAAGTACTGAGTCTGTAATAGTTAAAATAAGAGCGCAAAGCGCTTAATTTAGGAGTGTTCCATGAAAGTTTATTATGATAAAGATTGCGATCTCTCTATCATTCAAAGTAAGAAAGTAGCCGTTATCGGTTACGGTTCACAAGGTCATGCCCATGCATGCAACCTAAAAGACTCAGGTGTAGATGTTGTTGTTGGTCTGCGTACTAACTCATCTTCTGTAAAAAAAGCAGAAGCACATGGCTTAAAGGTAATGAGCGTTGCTGATGCTGTTAAGCAAGCTGATTTAGTAATGATCTTAACCCCAGATGAGTTTCAAGGTCAGCTATACCGTGAAGAGCTAGAACCAAACTTGAAAAAAGGCGCAACCTTAGCTTTTGCTCATGGATTCTCCATTCTGTACAACCAAGTTGTACCTCGTGCAGACTTAGACGTAATCATGATTGCGCCTAAAGCACCAGGCCATACTGTACGTTCTGAGTTTGTAAAAGGCGGTGGTATTCCAGACCTTATCGCTATTTACCAAGATGCATCAGGCAACGCAAAAAATGTTGCGCTTTCTTATGCTAGCGGCGTAGGTGGTGGACGTACAGGCATTATTGAAACTACTTTTAAAGACGAAACTGAAACTGACCTATTTGGTGAGCAAGCTGTACTTTGCGGTGGTTGTGTAGAGTTAGTTAAAGCTGGTTACGACACCTTAGTAGAAGCCGGTTATGCACCAGAAATGGCTTATTTTGAGTGCTTGCATGAGCTTAAACTAATTGTAGACCTGATGTTCGAAGGCGGCATTGCCAATATGAACTACTCTATCTCTAATAACGCAGAGTATGGTGAGTATGTAACAGGCCCAGAAGTAATTAACGAAGAGTCACGTCAAGCTATGCGTAATGCACTAAAACGCATTCAAAATGGCGAATACGCGAAAATGTTTATTACAGAGGGTGCTGCTAACTATCCATCAATGACAGCCTATCGTCGTAATAATGCGGCTCATGGTATTGAGATTATTGGCGAGAAACTGCGTGCAATGATGCCGTGGATTGCCGCTAACAAAATCGTGGATAAGAGCAAAAACTAATCATTGCTCAGTATCACAAAAAGCGCAGCTTCGGCTGCGCTTTTTTGTTTCTATTGCACTAATCTAGTACAAAAGGGTCAATGAGTCTTACAATAAGCCAAGCATTTCTATTTAGTTAAGGTGTATTTATGTCAAATAGTCCCGAAGAAAACGGAAAAGTATCGGGGGTAGAGAATGTGCCATTTGTGGATGAGCACATAGAAGAAGGGCATGACGAAGAGGGTAAAAAGGTGCGGCATCGCGGTGTCTATCTATTACCTAATCTTTTCACTACCGCTAATTTGTTTGTCGGCTTTTACGCAATTATTTGCGCTATTAAAGGTGACTTTACTTCAGCCTCGGCTGCTATCTTTATTGCCATGTTGATGGATGGGCTTGATGGGCGTGTTGCACGCATGACCAATACGCAAAGCGCATTTGGTGCAGAGTATGACTCTTTGGCTGATATGGTGGCTTTCGGTTTGGCCCCTGCACTTTTGGCGCATCAATGGGTATTGCATACTTTAGGTAATATTGGCTTAAGTATTTCCTTTATTTATGCAGCTTGTGCTGCACTGCGTTTAGCGCGCTTTAATACGCAAATTGGCAAGGTGGATAAGCGTTGGTTTGTTGGTTTGGCATCACCAGCGGCGGCAGGCGTGGTGGCAGGCTGTGTTTGGGCGGTAGTAGTGTTTGATGCAAAGTCAGGCTTTGCAGGAGAGCAAATTCCCGTCATATTAACAATCTTCTTTGCAGGCTTAGTGGCGGCAGCTGGTTTGGCTATGGTGAGTAATGTCAAATACTACAGCTTTAAAGATTTTAACTTTAAAGAGCGGGTGCCCTTTGTTGTTATCTTAATCGTAGTGCTGGCGATTTCCATTCTTTCTATGGATACGCCACGTGTGCTCTTTATAGTTTTCTTCTGTTACGCCTTATCAGGACCGCTTTATTTAGTAGAGCGTGCGCGTAGAAGACGTAAGACGAAAAAAGTTTAATCTTTTTTAAATTAATTGTTGACAATGAATGGGCGTGCTGTAGAATGCGCGTCCACCAACAGGGTAGCAGGTTAAACGGTTGATCTTGTTGAAGTTTCAAGGGTTTTTACTTCACAAAGAAGTTAAACGAAAGTTTAAAATAATCCTTGACACTAAGTTAGGTTGCTGTAAGATACGCAGCCTCGATTGAGACGACGAGTTGTCTTAATCACAGTTCTTTAAAAATTGAATCAAGCAATTCGTGTGGGTGCTTGTGTAGAAAGACTGAGGATCGCAAGATTTATCAGCAACACAAGTAACTCTGTGAATTCACAAGAGTTTATTTAGATTGCTGAGCCAAAATTAGAAGCTTTTAGCTTCACAAGATTTAACTGAAGAGTTTGATCATGGCTCAGATTGAACGCTGGCGGCAGGCCTAACACATGC